>JAISYA010000043.1 GCA_031270205.1 Treponema sp. | reverse complement strand
TTCTTTGTTCCCCGTTTCACTAAAGCGCCACACATCAGCGCGCCATATAATAGTATGAAAACTTGTCAGAGGACAGGAAATCAATGTATGTTTACAACAGGAGTGTAAAGATGGAAACTGTACAGACCGTACCGGATTGGAAAGCCACAGCCGATGAAATTTGGGCTATGATGAAAGAGACCGACCGGCGGATGAAAGAAACCGACCAGCGGATAGAAGCGAATGCCCGGCAACAGGAAGAAACTTTCCGGCAGATGAGAGAAAGCAGCCGTCGGCTCGACCAACAGCTCGGAAAACTCGGTAACCGTTTCGGCGAAATGGTTGAATACATGGTCGTGCCAAACCTCGTGGACAAATTCCATGAGCTGGGCTTTGAAGTTGAAAAAGCCTACCGCAATGTGCTGGTCGCCCGCAAAACGCGCCGGATATTAACGGAAGTTGACGTGTTTCTGGAAAACGGCAACAAGGTGATAATCGTTGAAATCAAGAACAAGCCCAGCGTTGGCGATATAGACGACCACGTTGAGCGTATGGAAAAACTGCGCCAGGACGCGGACTTGCACCACGACAAACGGAAATACCGGGGCGCCATTGCGGGGGTGGTATTTGGCGAGAATGAGAAAACGTATGCCTTAAAGCAGGGCTTTTATGTGATAGAGCCATCGGGGGAGACGTTTAACATTATTGAGCCAAAGGGCGACTATTATCCGAAAGAATGGTAACAGCGCCGTGAGGCGCACGGGTGGGGCAGAGCGCAAAGAGCAGGGAACAAAGAGCAAATAAAGAGCGGGTTTGTCGAGAGGGCGGTAGGGATGCCGTCCTTCGACAGCCCGCTCTCTGTATGTCTCTGCTCACTACTCGTTGCTCATCGCTCGCTCTTCATTCTTTGCTCACTGCTCTTCGCTCTTTGCCCAACGTCACCGTTCCAGCTTGCGGTGGACGTACCGATGGGGGCTGTCCGCGGCCGCTCCCAGTTTTTCATGGCGCCATTCGGCGTATTCGGACCAGTTGCCGTCGTACCAGACCGTCTCGCCGTCCTCAAAACTGAGGATGTGGGTAACGATCCGGTCCAGAAACCAGCGGTCGTGGCTTATCACGAGGCTTACCCCGGCAAAGTGGTCCAGGGCGTCTTCCAGGGCGCGCAGGGTGTTGACGTCCAGGTCGTTGGTTGGCTCGTCCAGCAGCAGCACGTTGGCCCCCTCTTTCAGCATCATCGCCAGGTTGAGGCGGTTGCGCTCCCCGCCGGAAAGCGCGCCGACTTTTTTTTGCTGGTCCGCGCCGGAAAAGTTGTACCACGCGCAGTAGGCCCGCGAGGGGACTTCCCGCGCCCCCGGCCCCGCGCCGAGTTTTATGAGATCAAGGCCGCCTGAAAGCTGCTCCCAGACGCTTTTGCCGTCGTCCAGGGAGGAGCGCATCTGATCGACGTAACCCAGAACAACGCTGTCCCCCAGGCGCAGGACGCCGGCGTCCGGTTTTTCCTCCCCGGTGATCAATTTGAAAAGGGTGGTCTTGCCCGCGCCGTTGGGGCCGATAATCCCCACGCACGCGCCGGGGGGGACGGTAAACTCCGTGTTTTCAAACAGCAGCTTTTCCCCGAACGACTTGGAAAGCCCTTGCGCCTCAATAACCTGCCTGCCCAGGTGCGGGCCGGCGGGGATGGTGATTTTGCTGTGCTGCGCCGCGCCCCGCGAACGCTGGCGCTCGTCATCCTGAAAGAGTTTTTCGTACTGGGTGATGCGGGCCTTGCTCTTGGCGTGGCGTCCCTGCGGACTCATGCGGATCCACTCGAGTTCCCGCTGCAGGGTTTTGCGGCGCTCGCTTTCGCCCTTTTCTTCCTGGCTCATGCGCCGCTCTTTCTGTTCCAGCCAGCCTGAATAATTTCCTTTCCAGGGGATTCCCTCGCCGCGGTCCAGTTCCAGAATCCAGCCGGCTACGTTGTCCAGAAAGTAGCGGTCGTGGGTAACGGCGATGACTGTGCCCGCGTATTCCCGCAGGCGCCGCTCAAGCCACGCCACGGTTTCGGCGTCCAGGTGGTTGGTCGGCTCGTCCAAAAGGAGTATGTCCGGCTTTTGGAGGAGCAGGCGGCACAGGGCGACGCGCCGGCGCTCGCCGCCCGAAAGGTGGTCCACTTTTTCGCCGCCGCCCGGACAGCGCAGGGCTTCCATTGCCAGTTCCAGGCGGCTGTCAAGGTTCCAGCCGTCGGCGGCCTCAATTTTTTCCTGGAGCGCCGCCTGTTTCGCGCCGAGCTTGTCGTAATCGGCGTCGCTTTTACCGAAGTCCTCGCTTACCCGGTCGAATTCGGCAAGCAGCTCCACCAGCTCTTTCGCCCCCTCGGAGACGATTTCCTTAACGGTTTTCCCCGCTTCAAGATGCGGTTCCTGCTCAAGGCAGCCGACGGTGTAGCCGGGGCTTAGCCGGGTTTCCCCTGAAAACTCCGTGTCCGCGCCGGAGAGGATTTTAAGGAGGCTCGTTTTTCCCGAACCGTTAAGGCCGATTACGCCGATCTTGGCCCCGTAAAAATACGAAAGACTGATATCCTTGAGCACCTGTTTTGTCCCGTGTTTTTTTGAAACCCGGTACATCGAATAAATCACTTTTTTTTCATCAACAGACATGGGGAGAGTATAGCGGAAAGAGTGAAGAATTATAAGCGCGCGCGTACTGTTTCACCGGGGGCTTCCCCGCCGTCAGTCCTTGTTTGCTTCGTAAATTTCCTGAAAGTCCTGGGCGATGCAGCGGAATATCTCAATCAGGGAAGGATCAAAATGGCTTCCTTTTCCCTCAATCATTTTCTGTACGGTAATCTCGTGGCTCAGGGCCGGCTTGTAGCTGCGTTCCATTCTGAGGGCGTCGTATACGTCGGCTATGGCGATGATGCGAGCCGACAGGGGAATCATCTCCCCCTCAAGCCGGAAGGGGTAGCCCGAGCCGTTCCACTTTTCGTGGTGGGAAAGGGCGATTTCTTTTGCCATTGGATCGGGGTAGGTGGAAAGGATGAACGCGCCGTTTTTGGTGTGCTCCCGCATAATTGTCCATTCCCAGTCGGACAGGGGGCCTTCCTTGTTGAGGATGTCGTCGGGTACGCCGATTTTGCCCACGTCGTGCATGGAGGCCAGGAAGCCGATGTTGTCGATAAAGTCCGCGTCTATTTTCATGTAGGCCGGAACGCCGCTGCCGAACAGTTCCTCGGTAAGGCGTCTGGAATAAAAGTTGACGCGGGTGATGTGCTTGCCCGTGTCGTTGTCTTTCAGCTTTGAGGCTTCAAGGAGGCTCAAAAAGACCGCCCGCAGGAGATGCTTGTTTTCCTCGGTAACATCGTCAAACATTACCGCGAATTCCTCGGGGATTTTCACGCCCATCTCCACCGGGAAGAGGTACACCCTGGTCTGCACCGAGGCCATATCCCTGGATTTTATCTGGGTCGATCCTTTCCAGGAAAAGCCGTATGCGCCTGAAACGATTGTCTCCCGGATCTTTCTGATGTCTTCCACGGCAAAGGTTTTGCCGAACACGTCGATAAAGTAATTTCCCACAAGGCTGAAAAAGCCGGTAAAGAGCCTCTCGCAGGCGGGATTGGCGTAAACGATCCGCATATTGCGGTCGACAAACAGCACGGGGAACAGGCTGCTTTGAAAAGGGGCCTGCAGGGAAGAGTGCGTTTGTTTTACCGGCGCGGCTTCTTCTTCCGATTCGAGAACTGCTTCGGCATCCGCAAGATCGTCCAACTCTTCCAGCTCGTCAAGGACTTCCAGTTCCTCTTCGGGTGTGTTTACATTCCTGGTATATTCAGCCATTGTTCTTCCGCTTTACTATCCCAATGTAATGGTAATTCGGCGACGCTTTTCCGGATATACTCGGGGCCGGCAAAGCGCGCAACGTTATTATCGAATATTTCGCGGTTTTTTACAATATCTTGCGGGGCCAGTTCAAGCAGCGAGCGCGCGCCTCCGTAAAAGGGACTGGTCCGCAATATGCCCGGCGGCAGTTCCCGCGGACAGTCCTTTTCAAGCCGCCGGCGGAGCGTTTCGGCATCCGGGCCGGCCAGGAGTACGGGCGGGTTTTCGCCGGAAAGCGCGCCGGCGATTGTACGGGCAATCGCGGGGGCTTCGGCGTCCATAAAGGGGGTAAGGCGCCCGCCGTCCCGGTACAGGGCGCAGAAAAAGGCGTTTTTTTTGGCGTCGATGACCGGAACCACGAGTCCCGGCCAGATCGAGAAGGGATGGGCCATACAGTCCAGCGTCGGGACCGGGGAAAAGGGAATGTCCAGGGAAAGGGCAAGCCCCTTGGCAAGGGAAAAGCCGATGCGTAGCCCTGTAAAGGAGCCGGGGCCGCCCATACAGAGGACGGCCGACAGGTCCGCCGGTTTAAGGCCGGCTTTTTGCGTGAGCAGGTCGACACTGTCCATGATCAACTCGGAATGGCGCAGGCCCGCGCCGGCCTCAAAGTACCATTCGCCCTGTTCCGTTCTCAGGGCGGCTGAAAATCTTGAAGTGGCGGTGTCAACGGCGAGCAGGTTCATAAGACAAAATCCTCTTCAATTTCACTTGCCGTCTGCGCGGGCCCTGAAATACGGATAACGCGGCTCTCCGCTCCGGTTATTTCGATAGATACGGAGAGCGCGCCGGGCGGCAGGGAGCGGGGGATTCTTTCGCTCCATTCAATGACCGCAATTCCCTCCCCGCCAAGGAGTTCGGCCGCGCCGGTGTTTTCAAAATCCTCGTCCCCGGCCAGGCGGTACGCGTCAATGTGGTACAGCGGAACAGGGGCGGGGTATTCGCAAATAATCGTATAGGTAGGACTGGTGATGTTTTCGCTGATTCCCAGGCCGCGGGCAATGCCTTTGGCAAAGCGGGTTTTTCCGCTTCCCAGGCCTCCCCGCAGGGCAACGACCGAACCCCGCCGCAAACGCCGCGCAACGCGCTCCCCAAGAGAGGCGGTTTCTTCAGGTGAGGAAGAAACAATCTCAATCAGGGAGCGTTCCTCCTGACTCCATGCCGTCAATATATTTTTTCAGGATTTTGCTGAGGGGGAGCAGGGGATAATCCATGTCGTCAAGAAAAGTAACGGAAATATCTTTCTGCCCGGTGGGTTTATATTCAATGGCGAAATCAATGCGGTAGTCTTTGGGGCCTTTGACCAGCTCCAGAACGGCTACGCCGGTGAACAGCTTGCGGTAATAAATAGGAACATCTTTTCTGACAATGTCCTTGATGGCGATTATTTTCATTTGCGCCGTCCTCCGTTAATCGGCGTATTCGTACACAAAGGCGTTTATCGCGTTCATGGACTTGCGGGGGATTTTCAGGAATTTGACGTGCATGATCGTGGTAGCCCCGCTCCGGTTGGTTCTCAGCACCTGCCCCAAAGCGGCGACGGCCGTATTACCTCCCTGCGTAAATTCAATTTTCAACCGCATGCCGGAGTTGAGCGGCGCGTTCGTTTTTATGGAACAGCCCCCAAGGGAAATATCAAGAATATTTCCGGTAAGGCGCCGCTTGTCAACCGCCATCTTTTTTTCTCCCCTGTTTCCCTGTTCAAGGTACACAAGATAGAAAGTTGAAGCAATAACCATCTGCCGCCGCCTGAAACGCCGCTGGGAAAGCCGTTTTATCTGGCTTGAGTGCAGCAGATGCACTACCGGCCCGTCCTTGGAATCGGCATATTCCAGAATGCGGCTCTCAAAGGAAAAGCCTTTGTTGGACTTGGTAAAGAACGAGAGCGTTACCTTGCTTCCACGCGCGGGCTTGATCGGGCTGCCCATGGCGGTTTTGGGACATTCTACGACGAGGTGTTCCCCTTTGGCTAAACGCACCCGCACCGGATAGCTTTGCCCTTCAACGCTGAGTACCGAGGAACTGTTGTCCGGCACCTGGCGGGTGGAACTGATGTTTCCCCCGTCGGAATTGGATTCAAGGACGTTTCTGGTTGAAAAAAGAACGGAAAGCTGCTCCTGTGCTTTTTCGTCGTTACCGGAACCCCGGTCTATAACGCGGTATGCCCGCCTGAAGTACTGGTCAAGGAGGGCGGAAGAATTGAGGGTTTGTGCGATGTCTACCACGCCGCCGGTTTTGAATACAAAATCGAGCATTTTGGTCTGCTCCCGGTTAAGACCAATGTTGCCTGCCAGCCGGTGCAGGGTAAAACCGGAAAAACGCCGGGGCGCGGGAGCCGACGTCGAGGCGCCGGTAAGGGAGGGAACGTTGTATTTTTTCTTGATGACGTTGACGACAATCAGAATTATAATGACCACGATAACCCCGATCACAAAGAACAGGGCGTCGGTGGAACTGGAGCCTTTTGCCTTCCAGAATTCCGACATTTGATATGTTTGCAGGGGATACAGGCGCGCTGAAAAGGCCGTTGAAATAGTCATGTTTCTCCTATGCGGATACGGCGGATACTTTAATCGCGGCGTACAGGTCCTTCAAACGGGGGGCCAGCTCATATTCGGCCAGGTCCCCCACAAGGACCGTGTCGCGCTGTTCATAAGCCGCCAGCAGTTCTTTTAACACGCCGCCGAATTCGCTTACATGTTCGGCAAGCGGTACGCCGGACGACGACTCCCCGCCCCCGGAGGGGTCCCCGGCGAATCCCCCGGCCTGTAGTACCCTGTAAACCCGGAAGATCTTCCCGGCGATACCGGAGAAGAACTGTATGGTTTCGGCCGCCCTTGCGTCCTTGCCCGTCTGAATATCCAGGGGAAGGTCCTCAAGCCGGGCGCATACCCCGGCGATCAAAGGTTCCATCTTTTCAAGCTCTCCGGCGGGGTCCCGCAGTTCCCGCAGCCTCTCTTCTATTATCGACCGGAGACCGGCCGGACTCAAACCTTCGCCGGAAAATGTTTTCGCCGTCTCGCTGAAAAGTTCAGGTATCTGTTCGCCAAGCAGCCGGGCCTGTGAGCTTTCTTCCCATTGTTCCCTGAAGCGCTGTTTTTCCTCAAAAACGCCGGCTTCATAATCGGCGATATCCTGCAGCACATTGAGGAGGCTTTCGGCGGTCAGCTCCATGAGGGAACTGGTGAGAATGTCGAGCGTCTTAACGGAATCGATGTTTCGGCCAAAGGACGCCTCAAGCGAGCCGGTGCGCACGGCCTCTCCGTCTATCACCATGCCGCTCGGGCGGTGCCCCGTATTGGCAAGCCACTGTCCCAGTCCCGCGAGCACATCGCCCACGGTTTGTTCGTTTTCAAGCCGGATGTCCGCGTCTTTGCCGTTTATCGTTATACGCATGTCTTACCTGTTGTTACCGCTGTTCTGCCGGCCGAAATTGTCAAGCGAGGCGGCCGTCTGTTCCATGCGGGCATAGGCCCCTTCCATGCGGCCGTACTGGAGTTTCAGTTCCGCTTCCTTGGCCGCGAGGCGCTTTTCCATGGTTTCAATCCGTCCCTTGTCCTGGGTAATCCTTGAATCGATAGTTCCCGTTTTAAGGGCCACTATGCCGCCGGTATCGACAAAAGGTTTCGCCAGGGTATCCATGTTGACGGCAACGCCGGTGTCCATAATGAGGTCCCCGTCGGTATCGGAACCGAAAAGCTGGCGGATGGCGGGAAGTTTTGTTTCCAGCGCCGCGTCCAGGGTTTTTTCATCAATTTCCAGATAGCCCCGCAGCCGGGAAGGATCGTAGCCCACGCCGCCTGAGCTTCGGGTATTCGTGGCGATCCCTATTTGGGCAAGCATAGTAAGGGCCCGTTCCTCGTCGGTGGGGTAGGGGGCGGTAACCACCCGCTGCAGGCCGCTCTTGAACTGATTAAGGGTCGAATCGCCTGAAAAAACCCCCAGGCGTTTTCTCATTTCCGCCGCCTCGTCCGCGCCGAGGTAGGTAAGCTCGTCTATAATGCTCCCGTCCGCCCTGCTCAGCACGTTGATCTCCGCCATAAGCCGGTTGTAGTTGCCCGCCAGGGATATGATCGCGTCTTTAACCGCCTCACGGTCGGGCATGATTTCGAGCTGTACCGTCCGGCTGGAAGGCCCCCTGACGGTAACGGTAACGCCGGGGATAATGTCGCCGATGGTATTGCCGGGCCGCCGCAGTTCAATGCCTTCCATGGTGAAAACCGCGTCCTGGGCGGTGGAAACCGGATTTACCGGATGCAGCCCCCCGCCGAGAACCGTGGGATCAAACATTTCCGCGTTGCGTACCGAAATGTTCCGGTGCGTGTTTGTGTTCGTTATGTTCAGCGCCGTAATGGTTTTGCCCTCCGCCACGTCGGCAAGCCGGTACTGCCGGACGGTAAAATTGGCCGAATCGCTTACGGGGGGAAGCGCGGCGCTGCTTCCGTCTGAAAAGGTTAAAGAAAGAACGGCCATGTTGTCGACACGTTCAGGCACGGGCGGCGGCGTCCATTCGGGTAGCGGCGCGTGGGAAGGGTCGTTTTCCACGACAATGCCGCCGTAGGAAACAGATCCCGAAGGAACGCCGGGACCGGGGGGAGGCTGGGGAATTTCGGAGGTATCCGCCTGTGTTTCGGTGGCGGTTTCAATTTTGAGGTACAGAGGGCTGCCGGAAGGAACGTCCACGCTAAAAAGCGCCGACGCGGAAGTTTGGGCCGGCACCTCGATAATCCCGTCTCTGACCGTAACCGGCCTGTCCGCCCGGGCGCTTAGCGGCTCGTTTTTCCGTACCGCGGCCTCGTTAAAGGCAATGTCCCGCCGGGTGTCGTTCCGCTGTTCCAGTATGCCGATCCTGAGCGCCAAATCGGCGGAAGCGCCGGAAAAACCGAGACGGTTTTCCGCGCCCGAAACCTTCGATTCGATCAGCAGGGATTTAGTCCCCGGCTGGACCGCTATAAGGCTTGCGCCGAGTTTATCCTGCCCGCGGCGGTTAAGCGCATCGGCAAATTCCCTGAGCGAGCCGCCCCGGAAATTAAGAGAGATTTCGCTGTTACCGACTGAAAAAGCGTAGGTTCCGCTTTCGATTCTGAATTTTTCATCAAGGGGAGGGGAGAGGAAACGGTCCGCCTGGGCGATCTGCTTGACCGTAAAACGGTAGGTCTGTTCGGCCGCTTCCCTCGTGGCGGTGGCGGTAACCGCCGATTCATCGGCGGAAAGGGCTGTTCGTTCATTAAAGGGATTTTGGAATGAATAAAGGAGCCGCGCGCTATCCCGCAGGGAACCGACACGGCGGCCCAGTTCCTGCCAGTAACCCCTGCGGACTTCGAGGCTCTCTATGTTTTTTTCGGTTCTTTCTTTGGGGATACGCTCAAGCTTCATCAGGTCTTCGATGAACTTTTCTGAATTAAACCGGCTTTTTACCCCCGGTATATACACATCCGACATAGACCTGTTTTAACTCCCCAAATCCTGAATCCGACCGCCTGAAACAACGAAGCGACACAATGAAAAACCGCCGGTTTGCGGCAGTCGGACTTATACCCGCTCATCCAGCAGAAAACCGATGGTCTCCTTGAGTTTACGGTACAACCGCTGCAATTCTTCGGGCGGAAGCACCTTGATCACTTTATCGGTTTCCCGGTCGATGACCTTAATGGTTATTTCGTTGGAACGGTGATCCACTACAAATTGCAGTCTTTTGTTGAAAGCAAGACTGACCCGCTCCAGATCGGCGACTACGGAATCGGGTATCGGGGCCTTTTGCTCCCCCGATTCCTTTCCCGGTATGATCGCCTGAAATTGTTGAACAAATTCGGCGCGTTGCTGCGCCGCCTGCGCTCTCAGGGCAGGCCTGCTGCCCTGGGGGAGTTCCGGCGGCCTGACAACTCCGGTTTGCACGCTTGCTACAGACATCACGGTACCCCTGTAAAAAGGCCGCCCGGCAGACCGGACAAGCCCGTACTTATTCCGCCAACTCCGGGCGGAACATTGGGCTTCTTTTGAAATCCCGCCGGTTTCTCCGCAAGCCCCGCGCCCCGTTTTGTTCCAAAACAA
Source organism: Treponema sp. (assembly GCA_031270205.1). GTDB lineage: Bacteria > Spirochaetota > Spirochaetia > Treponematales > Breznakiellaceae > WQXQ01. Next base: position 11,074 of record JAISYA010000043.1, on the reverse strand, counting down.
GGGCGCAAAACGCGATTTCATAATGATAATTGAGCCTGTTCTAAAACTAATTAACTGCGCGCTAAAGCGCACGGTTTTGGAACAGCTTCAATTCTTTCAAACAGCCGCAATCTTTCAAAACCGAAGTTTTCTTTACAAAACCGAAGTTTTCTTTCAAAACCGAAGTTTCAAAAGAACCTTGCGGTTTTCAGCCTTGCAAAACCGCGAATGGTAAGGCTGCGTTCCCAAAACCGAAGTTTTGGGAACGCAACCCTTAATTTCAAAAAAGGACGGGAAGGGCGCGAACTTCACCGTCCCCGCGTTTCAAAAGACGACGTCCAGAAGCCTCTTAAATCACGGTAAACTCAAAACTTTTTTAGACCGGCCGCCTGCTAACCAAGCAGTCCCAGTACCGACTGATTCCGCACGTTGGCCTGGGCCAGCATGGCGGTCCCCGCCTGGGTAAGGATGGAATCCTTGGTGAAATTGACCATTTCATTGGCCATGTTCACGTCCCTGACGAGGGATTCGGCGGCTTGCAGATTTTCAGCCGCGATGGCGACGCCTTCGGCGGCCAGCTCAAGCCGGTTCTGATAAGCGCCGAGATCGGCCCTCTGCTTGTTAACTTGTCTCAAAGCGTTGTCAAGGGAACCGATTGCCTGATTCGCCGATTCGGCGGAAGTAATGGTAAGAATTCCCTCTTCTCCCTGAGCGTTCTGCAAACCAAGCGCCGCCGCGGTCATGGTTCCCACATAGACCCGTTCATTCTGGTCCATGTTGGCCCCGACCTGGAGCTGCATAATCCTGCCGATTGCTGAATCCTGGGCAAAAGACCCGGTGAGCAAATTCATGCCGTTAAACTGGGCATGGCTCGCAATACGGTTGACTTCGTCAACCAGCTGTGAAACTTCCACCTGGATCTGCATACGATCCTCATCGGTATAAATACCGTTGGCGGACTGTACGGACAGTTCCCTAAGGCGGTGCAGAATATCCTGGGTTTCCTGAAGATAGCCCTCAGTGGCCTGGATAAAAGACACGCCGTTCTGGATATTGCGTTCGGCCTGATTCAATCCCCGGATCTGGCTCCGCATTTTCTCGGAGACCGCGAGCCCGGAAGCGTCATCCCCGGCGCGGTTAATCCGCATGCCTGAACTGAGCTTTTCAATGCTCTTGGAGATATCAGTCTGGGTTACGCCGAGCTGACGATCGGCGTACAGGGCGCTCATATTATGATTTATAATCATATAACCCTCCTTGTGTTGATTTAACCCCGGCCATCCGTGCCGGAGCCGTCCCGCGGAAACGGTTCCCCGGAGGCGGTTTCGCGCCGCTACCCCCGAAATCACCGCACACGGAACGAAACGGGCATCCACGGAGTGAATAACCGTTTCGCGCCGTTCCGCGTCCCTGTTTTAACAGCACGCCATTAAAACAGTCAACGAAAGGTTTTTGTCAAAGAACAACGCGCTCCGGGCATTTCCCGGAAAATACGCCGCCCCAAAAGCCGGATCTGCGCCCGCTTTTGGGAGTACAGGGGACGGGCAAAGCCGAACAGCTTTGCCCGAATTTTCCCCTTATACTTTACTGTACCACACTACTGGAGAATTTGCAATACCGCTGTCGCCCTCTGGTTGGCCTGGGCCAGCATCGCCGTTCCCGACTGGCTCAGAATTTGATTCCGCACATAGTCGACCATCTGGTTTGCCATGTTGGTATCCCGAATTCGGGCCTCCGAAGCCTGCAGGTTCTCGGCGCTGGTGTCAATGCCGCGAACCGCGTGTTCCAGGCGGTTCTGGTAAGCGCCCAGGTCCGCCCGCTGCTTGTTGATGACCCTGAGCGCGGCGTCAATGGTACCGATGGTACTGTTGGCGCTTTCAGGGGTGTCCAGCTTGACGAAGGTATTGTCGCCGACATTGCGGATTCCCAGGCCCGTACTGGTCATGGTGCCGATAAACACCTGTTCCCGCTGGTCCATGTTGGCGCCGATGTGCAGCCACATGGAAGCGGTGATCACATTTTGACCCGCATTCCGCGCAAAGCGGCCGGTAAGCATGTTCATGCCGTTAAACTGGGCATGGCTGGCAATACGGTCAATTTCGTCCACCAGTTGGGAGATTTCCACCTGGATGTACATCCGATCTTCATCGGTGTAGATGCCGTTGGCGGCCTGGACCGCAAGTTCCCGAATGCGCTGGAGAATGTCTTCGCTTTCCTGGAGGTAACCTTCGCTGACCTGGATAAAGGAAATACCGTTGGCGGCGTTGGCCGAAGCCTGGTTAAGGCCCCGGATCTGGCTGCGCATTTTTTCGGAAACCGCCAGCCCCGAAGCGTCATCCCCGGCGCGATTGATACGAAGCCCCGAAGAAAGTTTCTCCATGGACTTGGTAAGGTAATCCTGCGTTACCTTGAGGGACCTGTCCGCAAACATTGCGCTCAGGTTGTGATTGATGATCATACTGATCCTCCTTGAACTGTTCCGAAAGCATCCTTGCTTCCGGTTGGTCAACCCTTTCCCCTGACAGAGGACCGCGGATTTCCGCCGGGAAAAGAATTATCCATTCTTATTTTCGGCATATTTAAGCGGGAACTTTAGGGAAATTTTTGAAAAAAAATTTAATGCGCTTGCTTTTCGTTTTTCCGCGCCTGCCCTGAGCGAAGTCGGGCGGAGGCTCATTCCCTCTTTCGGCCCTTTGGCCGGCCCGCGGGCGGACTGCCGGCCCCGGACGCTCCCCCGCTGTCCATGGCGCATCATAAAAATGTAAAAAAACAAAACAAATACTTGACAAATGCTAAAATCAGCCCTACTATTTGCTATTCGCAGCGGAGATTTTATGCAATTTGAACTGGTCCATGACGCTAATGTGTGCCTGGCGGAAACTCCCATCTGGGACAGGCGGAATAACTGCCTGTACTGGACAGACATGTTCGAGGGAGAGATTTTCGAGTACCATCCGGCGAGCGGGGCGGAGCGGAAATGGTCCACCGGCAAACGGATCGGGTCGGCAGTCCCCTCGGAGGACCCCGGCGTGCTCTTCGCGGCTCTGGAAGACGGAATGTACCGGCTGGACAAGGAGAGCGGGGTCTTGTCGCTTATCGTCTGTCCTGAGCCGGGGAATGAAAAGAACTGTTACAACGACACGCGCATTGATTCGGAAGGCCGGATTTATACGAGCAGCCTGGCGAAGAGTTACACCACTCCCCATTACACGCCTGAAGAGACCGGCGCTTTTTATCAGATTGAGCGGGACGGCACGGTTAAAAAACTCCTTGACGGGGTGAATCAGTTGAACTGCATGGTCTGGAACCTCGACAATACCAAAATGTGGGTTGCCGATACTTACAACAAGCGGCTGCTTGAGTGGGATTACGATTCCGCGCGCGGGGCTGGGGGCTGCCGGACGGCGCTTGACTTTAACGGAAAACAGGGGACGCCGGACGGCATGAGCGTCGATACCGAAGGCAATCTGTATATCTGCCACTGGAGCGGAACAATCAGCGTTTGGGATAAGAACCTGCGCTGGAAGGCGGACATACCGTTTCCGGTGGAACAGGTCTGCGCCTGCGGTTTCGGCGGCGGCGACATGCGGGATTTTTATGTTACTACCGCCCGGTATGGGTACACGCGGGAACAGCTTGCGGACAGACGGGGAGCGGGCGGTATCTTCATGGCCCGCAGTCCCATCGCGGGGCTGCCGAATCATTTTTTGCGATAGCTCTGCGCGGCGGCGGGGATTTCAGGATCAGGAGTAAGAGGAGGTTAGGTATGAATTCACTGGAACGGGTAACTGCGGCGCTTAAACGGGAGCCGCTGGACCGGATTCCCCATTTTGAATGGCTCATTGATAAAGTGGTGGTGGACGCTTTAATGCCCGGCGGGCACACTTTTGAGGAATTCAGCGTCGCTTTTACCGACGCGGTGTGTGTGGATATTGACTACAGTGTGGAGAGCCTTGGGGACGGCACTTTTAAGGACGAATGGGGGATGATCAAGAAGTATACCAAAGAGGCCCATTCTTTTCCCATAGACGGCGTTATTCACAACATGAAAGAGCTTGAGGCTTACACGCCGCCTGACCCTTATAAGGAAGGGCGCTTCAAAAGTCTGAAAGGGCTGCTGGAAAAGTACGGCACGGAAAAGGCCGTGATACTGCACATGAACGATATCTGGTCCATTCCCTCGCGGCTCATGCCCTACGAGGATTTCCTCATTAATATCGTGGAGGAACCTGAGTTCATTAAAGCCCTGATAAAGATGACGGTGGACGAGCAGATTCTTCTGGCCCGGGAAGCGGCGAAAACGGGCTGCAAGTTTATCTATACCGGTGATGATGTAGCGGACAGCCGGGGGCCGACGATTGCGCCCCCCATATTTGAAGATATCTTTTATCCTGAGCTTAAACGGATCATCCGCGCGTACAAGGAACTGGATTTCTTTTTGCTGAAACATACCGACGGTTTTATCATGCCCCTGCTTGACTATTACCTTGACGCGGGTATCGATCTGCTTGATCCCATTGATCCCCAGGCGGGCATGGACCTCAAGTACATCAAGGAAACCTACGGTTCCCGCATCGCCATCAAGGGCAATGTGAACTGCGCGACTACCCTCGTCTACGGCACGATTGATGAAACGGTGGAGGAAACGAAACACTGCATTGATGTGGCAAAGGGGAAAACCGGCTATGTGTGTTCTTCCAGCAATTCCATACATAGCTCCATCAAACCCCAAAATTACAAGACCATGCTGGAAGTGATATACGATTACGGCAGATATTAGAGTTGTTTGGAAATTTCAGTTTCCGAACAACTCTATTGGCCGGTATTCCGGTGTTTATTGAAGGAGGAATCATGGATTTGTTAATGGGTATTGATCTTGGTTCAACCAGCGTAAAGGCGGTGATTTACGACACCTCCGGCAAGCCGGCCGCCGGCGCCGCCTGCAAACTTGATGTAAGCAATGACGATCCCGCCCACCCGTCCTGGTGTGTGTGGAAACACGAAGATGTCTGGGCCAGCGTCAAGACGGTAATCTCCCAATCGGTCAAAGACATTCCCGCGGGCGGGAAATTGCGGGCCATTGCGGTAACCGGCTTCGGCATGGACGGGCTTCCCCTGGATAAAGACGGCAGGGAGTTATACCCGCTCATTTCCTGGCATTGCCAGCGGACCCTGCCGCAGTTTGAACAGACACGGAATATAATCGACGAAAAAGAGATGTTCACCGAGACCGGCATGAGGCCCATGGTGATAAACAGCATCTACCGTATTATGTGGATGCAGCAGAACAAGCCTGAGATTATCGAAAAGGCCGACAAGTGGCTCCTCATTGAGGACTATGTCAACTTTAAACTTTCCGGGGCAAAAGTTACCGACTTCTCCATGGCTTCCACTTTTTCCGCTATGGTACAGCAAACCCATACGTGGTCGGAAAAAATTATTTCGAAATTGAAGCTGCCCGGCCACATCCTGCCCAAGCCGATGCAGAGCGGCACGGTATTGGGAAAAGTGCTGCCTGATGTTTGCGCCGAGACGGGCCTCTCCGGGGATGAATTGGTCGTGCTGGGCGGGCACGATTATATCTGCGCGGCCCTGGCGGCAAGCATCAATTCCGGCGGCGATCTGATGGACATTAACGGCACCTGGGAAATGCTTGTCCGGGGCATGACCAAAGTGAATACCGCCTATACCGATAACTATTATTATATCGAAAGTCATGTGGCGCGTAACGTGTGGTGCGGCATTTCCTCGGCAATTTCAGGCGACATGATGGAGTGGCTGAAAGACAACTACGGCAAACCCAATGATGAGAATGTCTGGGAAAATCTTATGGCGGAGGCGGAACAGTCGGAGCCAGGCTCCCATGGATGCACCTTCCTGCCCCATTTTTCCGGTTCAACCGCGCCCAGGGTAGAGCCTACGTCTTTGGGTTCTTACGCCGGGCTTAACAACCGCGTGAGCCGGAGCGATATTATCCGGGCGAGCGTGGAGGGGCTTACCTACAAAACCAGGGAAATGTTTGAGGCCATGACCTCCGGTTCCAGCGAAGCGGTTACAGGAATCAAGGCGACCGGCGGGGCCGTGAAGAACCGTTTTTGGATGCAGGCCAAGGCCGACATACTGGGGATTCCGGTGGAAATACCGGAACTCTACGAGGCAACCCCGCTCGGCGCGGCGATGCTTGCGGGGATTGGGGCCGGCCTGTACCGGAATGAAGAAGACGCGATTAGGGCCGTATACCGGAGCGGCGCGGTTTTTGAGCCGGACATGAAAAAACACGAACAGTATACCGATTATTACAAAAATATTTATTTGAGGCTCCAGGACGCGCTTAAAGAAGTAAACCTGGAAATATTTAACCGCTTTATGAAATAGGGCTGCCCGGAAATCCCGGTTTCCGGGCAGTTCCAATGATGTACCGCGGGCGGGATATCCGGGGCGGCATAACGGAGGAAAAGTGATGCTGTACGAAAAAGAACGGGAAGAAGTAAGAATTGCGGGTACCAAGCTGGACCGTTACGGGTTAATCGCCCTTTCCGGGGGAAATGTCAGCCTGCGGCTTCCTTCCGGCGAAATACTGGTTACTCCGTCGGGGATGGTCTATGAGGACATGGTTCCTTCCGACGTGCTGCTAATGGATATTGAGGGAACGATCATTGAAGGCGAGCGGGCGCCTTCGGTCGATACGGTTGCACTGCTCTATATCTTCAAAAAAATGCCGCACATCAACGCGGTGATCCATACCCACCAGCCTTTTGCCACTGCGGTCGGCCTGGTAACCGATGAGCTGCCCTGCGTGGTGACCACCCTTCCCAACGCGACCAAAGGTCCGGTCAAGGTGTGCCCTTTTTCGTCCGCCGCGAGTATCGACATGGGCATCCAGACGGTAAACAACGCCGGCAGCACCCTGGCGGTGATTCTCAAGAGCCACGGGGTTATGGCCATAGGGACCACTCTGAAGGAGGCTCTGTATTCCTGCGTTTATCTTGAAGAAGCGGCAAAGACCTATGTGTACGCGAGGAGCATGAGCGACAAGGTAGCCTGCCTGAAACCGGAGCAATGGCAGCAGGCCGCCGATACCTTCAAATATTACGGCCAGGACAAACCGCCCATGCCCGACGAGCTGCGGAAAACTATTTCATAACCGAAGCCCGTTTCCCTTTGTGCGCGCTATGGCTCAATTCTTCCCCTTCTCCCCAATTCAGAATCATCGCAATTGTAAAACAACCGCGCTTTTTATTTTACAATTGACAAATCGCCGCAAAGCGTGCATAATAACAGTATAATTGACTGGTTCGGGAACCTATTTAACAGTGGGCTAAAGCCACGGGGGTTCCAAACTTTCCGATGGAAAGTCCACGTCTTGCAAAATGCTCCGCATTTTGTGGTTTTAGTAAGGAAGTTATTCGGGAACTTCAGTTTTCGATAACTCTATTCTCTGAGGAGGCACTTTGAATGACGCTGCCCAAGGAATTATACGGGACACTGTACCTGAAGATGGTACAAACCCGTACATTTGAGGAAACTGCCGCCCGGCTTTTTGTGGAGGGCAAGGTTCACGGGACCGCCCATTTCTGCATCGGGGAAGAAGCTACCGGAGTGGGGGTCTGCGCCGCGCTCGAAAAAGAGGACATGATCGCCCAGACCCACCGGGGACACAACCAGGCCATCGGCAAAGGTATGGATATAAACAAGATGATGGCCGAATTTCTGGGTAAGGAAACGGGCTACTGCAAAGGAAAGGGGGGCTGTATGCACATCGCCGACTTTTCCGTGGGCAGCCTGGGGGCCAACGGCGTGGTCGGCGGAGGGATTCCCGTAGCGACCGGAGCGGCCCTGTCCCAAAAATACTTCAAAAGACCGAATATCACCGTAAGTTTCTTCGGTGACGGGGCTACCAACGAAGGGGCCTTTCATGAATCGTTAAACCTCGCGTCGGTATGGCAGCTTCCCGTTCTTTTTGTCTGTACCAATAACCTTTACGGCATGTCCACCCATGTAAGCAAATCCATGCACATCGACGATATTTCCGTCAGGGCGTCTTCCTACGGAATGAGGGGAATTGCCCTGGACGGAAACGACGTGCTCACCATTTATGAAGAAACAAAAAAAGCCCGCGAGTATGTCCTGCAAAACGGCCCCATGTTCATGGTGCTTAACACATACCGCTGGATGGGCCATTCAAAAAGCGATTCCCAGCTGTACCGGACCAGGGAAGAAGTGGCGGCATGGAAAGAAAAATGTCCCATTAAGCGTTACCGGGAATATCTGGTAAAGGAAAAGATTTTTACCGAGGCCGAGCTGGACGGGTTTGATAAAAAAGCCCGGGAGGATATTGCGGCGGCGGTGGATTTTGCCAACGCTTCGCCGGAACTGCCCATTGAACGGATTTTTGATGACGTGTACGCCTCAGGCGATGTCCGTGACCAGAAGCCCAAAAATGGCTTTGTGCTGTAACCCAAGGAGTCGGTAATGCGTGAAATAACCTACGCGGATGCCCTCAGAGAGGCAATGAGCGAGGAGATGCGGAAGGATGAACGTATCATCCTGTTAGGTGAAGATGTGGGAGTGTACGGGGGCGCTTTCGGCGTTTCCCGCGGCATGTTTGAGGAATTTGGCCCCGGCCGGGTGCTGGATACGCCGATTTCGGAACTGGCCATCACCGGGTGCGCCGTGGGCGCGGCCATGACGGGCCTGCTCCCCATTATCGAAATAATGTTCAGCGATTTTATCACCCTGGCAATGGAACAGCTTATCAACCAGGGGGCGAAAAACCGCTTCCAGTTCGGCGGCCAGGGCTCCGTTCCCATGGTGCTCCGCGCGCCCGGAGGCTCCGGCACGGGAGCGGCGGAACAGCACAGCCAAAGCCCCGAAGCCTGGCTAACCAACATCCCCGGATTAAAGGTGGTTATCCCTTCCACCCCTTATGATGCAAAGGGCCTCTTGAAGGCTTCGATTTGCGATCCCAATCCGGTGGTGTTTCTCGAACAAAAACTCTTGTACCGGACCAAAGGGCCGGTTCCCGAGCCAGGTGAGGATTATACCATCCCGCTGGGCAAGGCCGATGTAAAGCGGAACGGCAAGGACCTTTCAATCATTACATACGGGCGTATGGTTCCCCGCTGCCTTAAAGTGGCGGAAGAACTGGCGGGAACCAGGGGCTATGATGTTGAAGTGGTGGATATCCGTACCCTGGTTCCCCTGGATAAAGAAGCCCTGTTCGATTCGGTCAAAAAAACCGGCCGCTGCCTCATTGTGTACGAAGCGCCCCAGACCGGGGGTTACGGCGCGGAGATTGCCAGCGTGATTGCGGACAGCGACGCGTTTTTCTACCTGGATGCTCCCATACGCCGGCTGGGCGGACTGGACGTGCCCATACCCTACAATCCTCATCTGGAAGCCCAGGTTGTTCCCACTGAAGAAAAGATTCGCGCCGCAATTGAATCCCTGCTTTGACTGGTTCGGGAACCTGTTTAACAGCAGGCTAAAGACATACGGGTTCCAAACTTTCCGGTGGAAAGTCCACGTCTTGCAAAATGCTCCGCGTTTTGCGGTTTTATAAGGAGAGCGCATGGCTCATTCAATCATCATGCCCAAGACGGGCATGGCTATGGAAGAAGGCGTTATTATTGAATGGCGGGTTAAGGAAGGGGACCGGGTTTCCAAAGGAGACATTGTTGCCCTGATTGAAACCGATAAATCGGCGATGGAACTGGAGTCCGACTACGACGGGGTAATTCTTGCCATTTTGGGCAAGGCCGGGGAAACCGTTCCCGTTACCAAAGTTATCGCCTGGGTAGGGCAGAGCGGCGAAGCGGTCCCCGCCGAAGGGAGCGGCGTCGCAAATTCCGGGGGCGGCCCCGTTCCCGCGCCGGCGGCCAAAACCGCGCCTAACGCGGCGGCGCAAGCCGGCGCTTCGGGCGGCATCCGGGCAACTCCCGCCGCGCGGGCGCTGGCTACAGAAAAAGGCGTTGATTTATCCGCCCTTGTCCCCGGCGGTAAATACCACGAGATTACCCGCTCTGATGTCGAATCCGCCCTGAAATCCGCGCCTGCCGCGACCCCCCTCGCAAAACGCATCGCCGCAGCGGAAGGTATTTCCCTGGACGGCGTTCAGGGTTCCGGCTTTGGCGGGAAAATCTTCAGCGCCGACCTGGCGGCGGGGCAAAGCGCCCGCCGGACGGCCGGAGCGGCCGCTCCCCCCGACACCCGTGTAGCCCTTACAAATATCCAGCGCGTCACCGGGAAGCGCATGAGCGAAAGCCGGCGGACCATACCGGAAGTTACACTGCATATACGGGCGGATCTTACCCGCCTGCTGGAACTGCGGGAGGAATTAAACAACGATCTTGCCGCTTCCGGCGCGAAAGCGAAAATCACCATCAACGATTTTGTCCTGGCGGCGGCGGTCAGGGCGCTTCTGGCCAATCCCCAAATCAATTCGACGCTGGACGGAGATACCCTTGTGTACAAAGGCTCCGTCAATCTGGGGATGGCGGTGGCAACCGGGCGGGGCCTTCTGGTACCGGTTATCCACCATGCCCAGGAGTATTCCCTGGCGGAACTTTCCGCGGCGGCGGCGGGCCTTGCCGCCAAAGCGCGGGAAGGGAAACTCGCCCCCCATGAAATGAGCGGCGGCACCTTTACCGTGTCCAATATCGGCATGTTCGGCATTAACGCCTTTACTCCGATTATCAATCCCCCCGAAGCGGCCATTCTTGGGGTCTGCGCCGTGGAAGACGAACTGAAACTCCAGGGTGCGCAAGTAGTCAACCGCAAAAAGATGGGGCTTTCCCTGGCCTTTGATCACCGCGTTGTGGACGGCGCCGGAGCGTCGCTCTTCCTTAAAAACATCAAGGATATTCTGGAATCGCCCCTGCTGATCGTCGTATAGGAGTGGAGAAACCAGGAACCACACGGAAAACACGAACAGAGGATAGATGAAGAAGAAAACCACAAAGGGCGCGAAGGAGGGAGGCAGCAATTCCGATTTCAACCGTCAGGAGGGTGGCCGGAGACAGTCAGGAACAGCGAAATCCAGTTTTTGTGGAAGTAACGGTTTACTTCGTAGCGTAACGCCCAGAAAAAATCAATT
>JAISYA010000240.1 GCA_031270205.1 Treponema sp. | reverse complement strand
GCTTTTTCAACAGTTACATCCACCATCTGGTTTTTCTGATACCGCGTGCCGATGCCCAAAGGCCCCATGCCCATGTTCGCGGCCCCTCCGGGAACCGGAGCCTTTTCAATGGCAATTACCTTTGCCCCGTCTTCGGCAGCTTGTACCGCGGCGCAGAGTCCCGCGGGACCCGCCGCCATTACCACAATGTCGGTAGTTAAAGTTTTCATGTCTGCTCCTCATCATAGTTTCTATCTACACAATACTTAGCGCGGCCATATGTCCTGCCTGGACGGCATCGCCCATTTTACCGCTCTTGTCGCAGTCGCCCACCGGAATCACCGGAACGGCGCCCGCCATTTCCCTTATTTCTTTCACCATTTCACTGTTGCTTGTCATGCCAAAAGAGAATACGCAGGTATCGGCGGGGATAAAAATTTCTTCTCCGCCTTTGACTGCCTTTACCCCTGTTTTTGTTATTTCAGTTACTTTGGTCTTCAAAAACTGGTGTATCCCCCGTTTGTCCATTTCGGTGAGCAGGGCATTTCTGTAATATCCCAGAGTTTCGTAGGCCATCATGTCCTGCATTTCCACCACGGTAACGGTACGGCCTTCGGAAGCCAGATAAAGCCCCACTTCCGCACCCACAAGACCGCCGCCCAGCAGCGCAACGGTTTTACCGATGTTTGCCGTGTTGTTATACACGTCAATGGCGGCGATTGCCGTTTCTATGCCGGGTATCCCGGGGACAAGCGGGTGAGCGCCCACCGCGGCAATAATGACATCAGGTTTTTCCGCCTCAATAAGGGACTTGTCAACTTTTGTGTTAAGCAGAATTTTCGCGCCGCTTTCGTTCACTTCCCGAATAAGCAGATTCTTGAAATTGCGGATGTCAACTTTGTCATTATCCGAGTCGGTAAAATTGATTAAGCCCCCAAGCCTTCCTGTTTTTTCAATCAGCGTAACCTTGTGCCCCCGCCCGACAGCGGTAAGCGCCGCCTGCAAGCCGCCTGCCCCGCCCCCAATAATCAGCACTTTTTTACTTGATCCGGGCGCGGGCAGTCTGTCGGGATAAAAGCCGAATCCCGTATTGGGGTTAATCGCGCACCTCCCCATAGCCGACGGGGTAACATTCTGTTTTATTTGTTCCGGGCTAAACCGCTCCCAAAAGGGCTTGTCCGTTGGATGTTCGGCGAAATCAATGCCGGGATAGCACTGGAAACAGCGCACGCAGCGCCTGATATAATCCGCCTTGCCCTCCCGCGCTTTGTTGGGGAATTCAGGATCGGCAAAACCCTGCCGAGACAGGACAACAAAATCCGCCTTTCCTGACGCGATAATGTCTTCCGCCATTTCAGGACTGTTTATGCCGCCGATAACGGCCACCTTTGATTTTGTTACCGCCTTTTTTACTTTCGCGGCGTGGGCTACGTTTACCCCGTGAATATCAAAAAAATCCGAAAAGGTCTGAGTACCATTGCCCCGCCATTTAAGTCCGTTTGAAACGTGGATGATGTCAACCTTACCGTCGATGATTTTGCAGAATTCCACCGTATCGCTGATGGTCATGCCCCCCGGTACGCCGTCTTCCGCGCTGAACCTGAATTCGAGTACCATATCCTCGCCGATTCCTTCCCGGATCGCATCAATGAGCATTACGGGAAAACGCGCCCGGTTTTTCATGCTGCCGCCGAATTCATCCGTTCTGATATTCGTCCAGGGTGAAATAAACTGCTGGGAAATGAATCCATGACCGCCGTGGAACAACACGCCGTCGAATCCGCAGGCTTTGGCAAATTTCGAGACGGTCCTGAAGTCTTCGCAGACCTTGTCCATCATCTTCCGGTCCATACCCTGTACCTGAACCCCGTCTTCCCTCACGTAAGCAACCGGCCCCCAGGGCTGATAAGGCGGCTTGGCCGGCGCATGGGATCCTTCGTGGCTGAATTCCAGGTAGGAAACCGCCCCATGTTTTTTTATTCTGTCCGCATATTCCCTGAATTTTTCAAAATCCGGGCCTTCGTAATGTACAAAGTCAATGGCCCGATCCATGAACAGAGTCGTGCCTTCTTCGTTATTCACCGGGATTTCTCCGGTCGAAACCGCCCCAAAACCGCCTTTTGCCCTGTTTTCCACCATGCGGTATACGTTTTCCGCAATTTCCGGGATAAACAGTACCGCATGGGCCAACAGTGTAGGGCCTGCGATAAGACGGTTTCTGTAATGACGGCCGCGAATATCCACGGGTGAAAACAAATTGGGGAAATCATTCATAAAGACAGCTCCTTAATGTCCGAATTCAACGTTTTTATTCGCAGTGGGGTTTAATTGGGGCTGTCCAGGAAATACCATCATAGACAGCCCCAAGTTCATTTTCACCCCTATTTTTCAGCCCAAACCGGGAACTAATATGAACAACCCCAGCGCGACAATTGATCCGATAGTCGGCCAGATTACCGTCTGCCAGAAAATGGGCTTATAACTTTCTTTAAGTGAAGTCTTTGCCATGATGGTACAGGTGAGCGTGATGAGTCCGTTAAACGGCAGTGTCTCCCAGGTGGTCGTAGTCAGCGCGGCGACACGCGCCAAGGCCCCGGGCGCCACCATCGGGACGCCTTCTCCCGCAAGGAACATCCCCGCCAACACAGGGAGCGCGACCATCAACGTCGCGGGAGGAGAAGATGTAAGCGCCACAAAGACAACGACAAAGATAAATGTCAGTAACAGCGGGTGTATCTGCAGGCCGGATAACATTCCGACAAGCGCCCCAAACGCGGCGGTTGAGGTAACGACCATTGCCACCCCCGCCGGGGTAGTTACCGCGATAATCGGATTCGGATAGGTTTCCGCGCCCACGTTTAATGTGCGGATAAACGAGTTGTAGAGATTCAGTTTTTTGCCAGGGAAAAACGCCTCCCGTGAAATATGCGAGCCCAGGAAAATCAATGCCGAGATGATAGACACGGTAAGGGCGATAATGATATGCAACTGGAGAAATGTGTAGAGCACAATCACGAGGGCGGGCGGTATCAGGCAAAGCCAGAAATTAGGCAGTTTACGCTCGCTCTCTTCTTCCATCGGAGGGAGGGGGCCGTCATCGTAGGTTTCGCCCCTTGCGATCGCTTTAAGCACCGTCCGGGTGAGCACAAAATAAATACCGATTTCGCCTATGACTATTGCAATGAGGCCGGGAATAAGCCCCGCGGTAGGCGGAAGGTGCAATATCTGCGTGGCGAGGATGTTGTTGAACTGGGGTGCGCCGGGGCCTCCCATCACAATCGCCGCGGTACACAACATCGCCGGAATAAGGCGGCGCGGAATGTTGAGCTGCTTTGCGATGCTTCTGTTCAGCGGAAACATCAGGAAGCACAGGATGAACGCATCAATTCCACCGTAGGTAAGAAGCAGCGTAACGATGACGATAACCAGCATCGCTCTTCTTATCCGCTTTTCACCCTCATAGGGAAGGACGAATTTTTTCATCAGCGTGTTCGTTACCGAGGCCGCCGCCCCCGTATCACCGTACAGCTTACCCAGAATCGCGCCAAGAAAGATCACCCAAAAAAGCTGCTTTACCGTGTCGGTGATACCGCCCACAAACGTGTTGGTAAGCGCCTCAATCGGGTTCAGGCCGTTGCTTACGGCGATAAGCAGTACACACAAGGGGGCCACATAGAACACCGACCATCCCCTGTACACAAGGAACACGAAGAGTAACATTGCGACTATAATGCCAATAAAACCGACTGCCATAAAAACCTCCTGGTTAATTTCAATAAAAAACATGGGACCCCCTTACATAGAGTCCTGTTTTTTCACACTGTCAGGCCGCATTACTTCTCCGGTTTGCTCGGAGCAATAAAAGCCCTATACTTTTCTTTTCTGTTTTTAAATTCCGGGGTTTCCTTTTGCTGGGCAAGCAGCATTTCAGCTTTACCCACATCATCTATATGGATCATCTTGCCGGGAAGAAGATTGTGGGCATGTTCGTACTCCTTTTGATCAAATTCAAAGACATACCTGTTATTTTCAAATTTTATGGATCCGCGGATTGCACAGACCTCACACTCCGCAATACCGTCCTCGCGCAGCCAGAAATTCCTGCTGTGGCAATTCGGGCAGACTCCGTCCTCACTCTGATATTTTGCGTTATCCTTATCCGCGGCCGCCTTTGCTATATTGACGCCGATCTGGTGAATTTTTTTTACCCGTTCATCGTCAAGCACAAGGCTCTTTGCCCACTGAAACACCTGGTTATCAATTACCTTCCACATCCTTGACATGGCCAGGGTGTTCATAACCGCCGCCGCCCGGGAACTCCAGTCGGTGCCGCCGATTGAAATAAACGAGACAAAACCCGGATTAAAGATGCGCTCATCAGGACCTGGTCTCCCCGCCTTTTCCGCAATCGTTTTGGCTATTTTGGCAAAACCCACATCATGACCCGGCCCGCAGAGCTTGTCCTGAACAATATGGAGGATTGCCGGCGGACCTTTTTCAAAAATAGGCATTACCCAGATGGTTCCGTCCGCGGATTTTATTTTTTCATCCAGCCACGA
>JAISYA010000235.1 GCA_031270205.1 Treponema sp. | reverse complement strand
CTATGTCGATCCATCCACATAGCCTATGTCGATCCCGCAATATAGCTTATGTTGATTGGAGATTATCAGCGGTTCGCGGGTACATTTCTGAGTATGGTAGTGGTGCGCGGATTGCAAGTAAACGCCAATGCCCTGTGGAAGAGGGGAACGCCCTGACACCCCGCGGCACTTGCAGCGCCGTGATTTTCGCAATAATGTACAAACAGAGGTTAGTATGGGCATTTTTGTCGCCGTTATATTGGGGGCGGTTCAGGGGCTTAGCGAATTTCTGCCGGTGAGCAGTTCGGGGCATTTGGTACTGCTGCAAAAGGTGTTCGGTATTTCGGAGCCGGCGCTGTTTTTTGATACCATGGTCCATGTGGGAACGCTGGCCGCGGTTTTTGCGGTGCTTTGGCGGGAAATTGGGGCAATTCTGCGGCGCCCGATCCAGCCTTTGACCGCTTATCTGGCGCTTGCCACCATCCCGGCGGTGGTTTTTGCCCTGGTTTTTAAGGACCGCATCGAACAGGCCTTTGAATCGGGGAAAATGCTGGGCGCAGCCTTCCTGATTACATCGGCGCTGCTGGCCGTTTCGGAAATGTTGTCAAAGCGCGTCATGCGGGCCAAGCGCAAAAAAGCCGGCGAAATGAGCTGGCTTGACGCCCTGATCATCGGCGCGCTGCAGGCGGCGGCCATTATCCCCGGAGTGTCCCGCTCCGGTTCAACCCTCTCAGGGGCGCTTTCCCGCGGCCTGGACCGGGACTTTGCCGCGCGTTTTTCTTTTTTGCTGTCGATTCCCGCGATTCTGGGCGCGCTGGTTTTGCAGCTTAAAAGTCCGGCGAACGCGGCCGGCGGCATCGGCGCCGCGCCGATTATCGCGGGAACATTGAGCGCGGCAATCGTGGGATTTTTCGCGGTGCGGCTTATGCTGAACATAGTCAAAAACCGCTCGCTTACCGGCTTCGCGGTTTACACGGCGATACTGGGCGCGCTGGTTCTAATCGATCAGTTTGGGACGCATTTGGTGTTTTAAGCGGCCGGTAGAACCGGTAAGTTCCGCTACACATCCAAATTGCTCACCAGCAGCGCGTTTTCCTCAATGAACTCCCTGCGGGGGGCGACGACTTCACCCATAAGGGTGGTGAAGATACGCTCGGCTTCGACGGTGTCGTCAAGGTGAACCTGGATCATACTGCGCTGGGCAGGGTTCATGGTGGTATCGCACAACTGGTCGGGGTTCATTTCGCCAAGACCCTTGTAGCGCTGGACAGCTACTTTTTCCGGGTCTTTACCGGACTCGGCCAGGATGCGGTCTTTTTCAGCGTCATCGTAGGCATAGAAAGATTTCTTTTCGTAGCTGATTCTGTAGAGCGGGGGCATGGCGATATAGACGTGGCCGCGCTCAATAAGCGCGGTCATGTAGCGGTAGAAGAAGGTAAGCAGCAACGTACGGATATGGGAACCGTCCACGTCGGCATCGGCCATTATGATGATTTTGTGATAGCGGATTTTGGAGACATCAAAGTCGTTGCCGCAGCCCGCGCCTATGCTGGCGATGACGGGCTGGAGCTTGTCGTTGGTGATGACTTTTTCGATGCGCTGCTTTTCTACATTGAGCATTTTGCCCCAGAGGGAAAGAATGGCCTGGTAGCGCCGGTCGCGGCCCCCTTTGGCGGAGCCGCCGGCGGAGTCGCCCTCAACGATGAAGAGCTCGCAGAGGGCGGGGTCTTTTTCGGAGCAGTCGGCGAGTTTGCCGGGGAGGCCGGCGCTGTCCATGGCGTTTTTGCGCCGCGTGGCGTCCCGGGCCTGGCGGGCGGCGATACGCGCCCGCGCGGCCAGTACGGACTTTTCCAGGATATTGGCGATTACGTCGGGGTGCAGGTCAAAATACCGTTCAAGCTGCTCGCTTACCAGGGATTCCACGATGCCCTTGACCTCGGAGTTGCCCAACTTGCCCTTGGTCTGCCCCTCGAACTGGGGATTGGGGACTTTTATCGACAGTACCGCGGTAAGACCCTCGCGGACATCGTCTCCGGAAAGGCTTTCATCCAGCTTTTTGCTGATTTTGGACTTCTTGAGAAAATCGTTGAGGGTGCGGGTGAGGGCGGACTTGAAGCCCACCAGATGAGTGCCGCCCTCGCGGGTGTTGATGTCGTTCACAAACGAGAACATGATCTCGTTGAAGCCGTCGTTGTACTGGATGGCGCACTCCACCTCAATGCTGCCGCCCGCGCCATCGTCGCGGACGCCTTCAACAAAAACAGGCTCCTTGTTAAGCACCGTTTTGTTCTCGTTGAGGTACTCCACAAAACTCTTCACGCCGCCGTCGAACTTGAACTCGTGGACCTTGGGGATGGAAAGGCGCTCGTCCCGGATGGTGATTTTAAGGCCCTTGTTGAGAAAGGCAAGCTCCCGCAGGCGGTTGGAGAGGGCGTCGAAATTGTAGGTGATGGTTTCAAAAATCGAGGCGTCGGCCTTCCAGCGTACGACAGTACCCCGGCGGCCGGGGAAATCGCCGTAGGGCAGGTTCGCGGCGGCGGTTTCCGAGGCGGGGCCTTCGGGGATACCGGTTTTGTAGCGCTGGGTGTGGATTGTACCGTTGACGTGGATAAAGGCCTCGCACCACTCGGAAAGGGCGTTCACGACCGAAACACCGACGCCGTGGAGGCCGCCCGAAACCTTGTAGGCCTTTTTATCGAATTTGCCGCCGGCGTGAAGCCGCGTCATAACCAGTTCCAGGGCGCTGACGCGCTCCGTTGGATGGATGTCCACGGGAATACCCCGGCCATTGTCCTCGACCCGGACCACGTCGTTCCCCTCCAGAACGACCAGAATATCGTCACAGAAGCCCTGCATGGCCTCATCAACCGAGTTGTCCACAACTTCAAAAACCAAATGGTGAAGCCCGTCAATGCCGGTTGTACCGATATACATGCCGGGACGCTTGCGGACCGCTTCGAGTCCCTTGAGGACGGTTATGTTTTGAGCGGAATAACTGTTGGTGTTAGTCATAGGGATATGGTACAGAGAAAAAAAGAAAAATTCTAGCAGTTTGTCGCGCTTCGCGCATTATAATCCCACAAGTACAACAGGCTGCCAGCGGGCTGTATCTTTTCGGTAAATACCGTTCTTTCAAATTTACTCAATAATTGATCTTGCGTAATAAAGCAAAGGCAAGGTATAATAAACCTTTGCGGCGCAAAGGACCGAAAAGCGCCGGGCGGCCTGAAAGTGTGCTGCATTCGTGGATTTTTTGCTTTTCGGGCCAAATGTGGATATCTTGTGGATAAATTTCGGGAAAACGGGGGCGAAGGAAAAAAGGGGGGAAAGATTTGAGGCGTTTCATACATGCATATAGCGGCGGCGTCCATTTCGGGAATAAATTGAGCGCTGTTAATTGGTTTTCAATTCCGTTTTGTGAAAAAAAGGGCTGATTAGAGGGTTTTTTGCCTTCTTTTGGCTGTGAAGGGCTGAAAATACCCCTGCGAAAGAA
>JAISYA010000189.1 GCA_031270205.1 Treponema sp. | reverse complement strand
TGGTCCTCTACGGCCAGAGACTCTGCCGCCCGGTGAGTCCTTTTTGCTCCCGCTGCGTGATCAGCGGCGGCTGCAAGCGGATTGGAGTGGATCGCGCAAGGTAGAGCGCAGAGGGGAAGACGCGGGACCGCCCTTTAGCCAGGACCGCCGCGGGCGGCCCGCTTTGGGCAGGCGCGGATACATACGAGGGCGAAATTTTTGTCTTGCTTCAGAAACGGTACAGGCATATACTGTAAGACACAGGGAATGATCTTATTATGAAGATAACGTGGGACCCGGAGAAGGAGAAAGAAAACATCAAAAAACACCGGATGGGGTTTTCCTATGCTGCGGAGGTTTTTCATGATGCCAACCGCCTTGTGCGGTACGATGAAGCCCATAGCGGGGAAGAGGATCGGTACATACATATCGGAAAAGCCGATGACGCGGTTGTGGTGTTTGTGGTAGAAACCGAACCCACTGAAGATGAAATACGAATTATAACGGCGCGAAAGGCCAACAAACGGGAGCGAACTGTATATGTCAATAGTGAGTTATGATCTTGATAATCTGCCGAAAGTACCGGAGGAAGAACGGAAAAGGCTTGCGGCCATGCCCTATGAAGAAATCGACTATTCCGATATTCCCGAAGTACATGATTTTTCCGGGTTTGTCCGGGCGGGGGACCGGGGGGCTGCAAAGAAACAGAAGCGGGTGGAAATCGACCTGGACAGCGAGGTAATCGCGTGGATCGGAGAGGGGTATCAATCCCGCATTAATATCATTTTGCGGGAGCTAATGCATTTGACACGGCTTTCCACCGGCGGCAAGCCGGAAGCCGCAAAGGTATACGACACCGCTTTTTAAGGGGGGGCGTATGGAAAAGCGGTCCATTGCCGCCCTTTGGCGGGCCCGCCGGGTCCGGCCCGCAGCCGTCCGCCGGCTTCGCTTTAGGCGCGGCAGGCTGCCGGCGGCCTGGTTTACACGTCCCTGGGCCGCGTGTCCTGCACCCTGACCGCTTTGCCCTCCGAGACCGGCAGGCTCCCTCCCTCGTGGAGTTCCACTTTGGGGTTAATCGAAATTGAAGCCTGCAGCGTTGCCCTGATCCGCTCTTTGAGGGCGTTAAGGGGACGGGAGTCGTCCATGAAGATCTCGGGCCCAACCTCGGTCTTGACCGTCAGGCGGTCAAGCGCGCCGTATTTCTCAACCACGATGAGGTAGTTGTTGCCGACTTCTTTTATGCCCATGATCACTTCCTCGATCTGGCTGGGGAATATGTTCACCCCGTTGATGATCAGCATGTCGTCGCTGCGGCCGGTGATCCGGCGGAGGCGGCGGTGGGTTCTGCCGCAGGGACAGGCCTCGGTGTAAAAGCCGGTAAGGTCCCTGGTGCGGTAACGGAGGATCGGCGTTGCCTCGCGGCACAGCACGGTAAGGACCAGCTCGCCGGTTTCCCCGTCCGCTACGGGTTCCAGGGTGTCGGGATCGATGATTTCGGCGATATAGCCGTCCTCCCAGACGTGCAGTCCGTTTTTGCACTGACACTCAAAAGCCACGCCGGGGCCGTTCATTTCCGAAAGGCCGTAGGAGTTGTACACGTCGATATGCAGCAGCCCTTCAATACGGCGGCGGGTGTCCTCGGAATACGGCTCCGCGCCGGCAAAGGCCCGCTTGAGGGAGATATGTTCCCGCTTAACGCCGGCTTCCCGCATACGGTCCTCGACGTGCAGCAAAAAACTCGGCGTGGCGTGGACCACGGTAGTGCCGAAGTCCTGCATAAGCCTGAACTGCCGGAAGGTGTTTCCCGCGCCCGAAGGGATCACCAGCATCCCCACTTCTTCGCCGCCCGCGTGAAAACCAAGCCCGCCGGTAAACAGGCCGTAGGTGATCATGTTTTGGAACACGTCTTCTTTGGTACAGCCGGTCCCGTAAATACAGCGCGCCACAAAGCCCGACCAGCGCTTGATGTCGTCCCGGCTGAAATAAATGGTGGTGGGCATACCGGTAGTGCCGCTTGAGGCGTGGAGTCTGACCACCTCCGCTCTGGGAATGGCGAGAAAGCCCCAGGGAAACCCTTCGCGCAGATCGTGCTTGGTGGTAAAGGGAATCCGCCTGAGATCATCCAGAGTTTTGATGTCGTCCGCGCTGTGTATTCCGGCGGCCGCAAGGCGGGATGTATAAAACGGCGTTTTAAGGGCATAGCCGACTTCGGCTTTGAGTTTTTCAAGCTGCAGGGATTCAAGCCGGTCCCTGGGCATTTTTTCGACAGCGGGATGCCAGTACTGAAAATCCATTATGATTACACTCCCTCAAAAGCCTTTTCCAGCAGTTCCCCGCCGGGCGGCGCGGTGAAGCGGGAAACGGCAATCACCACGATAAAGGGAAGCACAATGGCGATGCTCGCGGCCAGCGGCGAGCGGCTTGCCCCCAGGGCGAAAAACAGAACGAGCATCGTTACCACGCCCGAAAGCAGCCCCGCGTAAGCCGCCGGCTTGGTAACCCGCCTGCTGTACAGGCCCAGGATGTACGGCGCGGCAAAAGCCCCCGAGACAACTCCCCAGGAAAGGGACATGAGGTATACGATAATGCCGAACTGGAAACGCGAAATAAAATACGAAATCACGATGAAGATCGCCGAGAGAAAACGCATCATCGCCACCGAGCGGTCCTTGCCGGTTTTGGCGTCAATGCGGGAGGGGTACAGGTCTATCGCCACCGAAGAAGAGGACACCAGCACGAGCGACGAAAGCGTGGACATGGAGGCGGAGAGCACCAGGAGCAGAATCAGGGCCAGCAGCAGTTGGGGAAGCCGCGCGGTGAGCAGCGCCGGCACAATCAGATCGTATTGAATCGCCCCGGCGGCGTTCTTCGGCACCGACGCGGTATCGAAAAACACATGGGAAGCCGCGCCGGTAAAGTAGGCGGAAAAACCGATCACCAGGGCGAAGACCGTGGTAACAATCGCCGCTTTGGGGATCACCTGCTGGTTTTTGATCGCGTAGAATTTCTGCGTCATTTGGGGAAGGCCCCACGTACCGAAGCTCGTCATAAACACGAGCGAGCATACGGTAAGCGCCGAAGGCCGGCCTTCCGGCGGAACGTGCGCCCGGTAGTTTTCGCTAATCGTGCTGATGACGCCGAAGACCCCGCCTTCAGGGGCGGTTATCACCAGCACCATCACCGCCGCGCCGGCGAACATGATGATCCCCTGGATAAAGTCGGTA
Source organism: Treponema sp. (assembly GCA_031270205.1). Taxonomy (GTDB): domain Bacteria; phylum Spirochaetota; class Spirochaetia; order Treponematales; family Breznakiellaceae; genus WQXQ01. Next base: position 9,596 of record JAISYA010000189.1, on the reverse strand, counting down.
ACGGCAATGGCGAAGTATCCCCCAAGGATCAGGTACACCCCGGTAAAGACGATCATAATAAGCAGCGCCGCGTCATACGGAATGCCGAACACCGCTTCAAACAAATGCCCCAGGCCCTTGAAAACACTGGCCGAATAGGGCAGCAGAAAAAAGAAAATAACCGAGGCCGCCACGGGCTTTAAGTGCTTCGCGCCGTAGCGTTCCTGCAAAAATTCAGGCATGGTCATGGCATCGAGGTTCTGCGTCATCTGCCGCGTTCTGCGGGCAAGCACGAGCCAGGCCGCCCCCGCGCCGATAACGGCGTTTCCCAGGGCGATCCACAGGGCGTTAAGGCCGAACTGCCAGCCCTGGGTGCCGGCAAAGCCGATAAAAATAACCGCCGAAAAATACGAAGTCCCGTAAGCCACCGCCGATATCCACGGCCCCAGGGTCCTGCCCCCCAGAAAAAAATCCCCCAACGTTTTGGTTTTCTTCATTCCCCATATACCCACGCCGGTCATCAGGGCCAAAAAAAGCACTAAAAACACAATCCCGATGTTCATTCCACATTCTCCTTTATGCGCACAACTTGCAAGCCGCCCCAGTATAGCAAAGAAAGGATAAAGGGGGAAGGGAAAAACAAAAGGCAAAATGAATGCAGAGGGAAGAATGCAGATTAAGCAGCGGCCGCAGGGACTCTCACATTCGTCCTGTGCGCCTGTCCTGCTTATGCTCATACTCCGGTTGATTTTTGACGAAAATAGATCAATTATATAGATCAATTAAAAAAGGCGTTATTATGGGCAGGCTCATAATAACCTGAAATGACGGGGGCAAGCCGGCGGATTCCGGGCCGATGGGGAGATTAAAAATGATAGGCAGAGTAGTAGTGCTGTTGCTGCTCATCGTGATCCTGGCGGGGGGCGGGATCATCTGGTTCGATTATCTCAACGTTATTGACGCGAAAATCGTTTTGGCCCCGCTGTACCGGTTTATCGGCAGGGAGGGGCGGAGCCAGGGCGAAACCACGCCGGAGGAGATCCTCAACCTGGATGCCGAGCGCCTGGCCGTCCGCCTTGAGGCGCTGGAACTGCGGAACATGGAGATGGACACCCGCCAGCGGGACATGGACGCCCGCTACGGGGAAATTGAGCAAATGGCCCAGGAACTTGAAGAGCGCCAAAAAGCGCTGGACGAGCGGGAAAATTCGCTCAGAGCGCAGGCCGCGGATGCCGAAAATAAGGAAAGAAATGTCGAGCAGAACGCCCGATACCTGAACGGTATGCCGCCGGAGCGAGCGGTGGGTATCATTACCGCGATGGATGATCAGGACGCTATCGACGTACTCCGGAAGACCGAAGAAATTGCCCAGGCTGAGGGAACCGCATCCATCGTTTCCTACTGGTTCTCCTTAATGGAGCCACAGCGGGCTGCGGAATTGCAGCGCAAAATGGCGGGAAGGCCGCCCAGTCTGTAAACAAACGCTTTGTCACCCGGAGTGAATCCCTAATTTGAGGAGTCGTCCAGGTGATTCAAATATCTTCACCAGTGGAAACCGCTTACACGCCCGCTTATGTTCCGGTATATGCGGAGCTTGCCCAAACGCCCGCCGAAGAATCGCCGTATATCTCGCGGCCCGCAGACAGGGCGGATCAACGGGATCACATCGATGAGCGCGGAAGGGAAAAACCCGTATCATTCAAAGAGATTCTTGCGGGCCTGCTCCGAAAGGGCGAAACGGACCGGGGCGGGGAGGCTTACGGCGAGAGCACGCTTGATGAAACGACATCGTTTGCGGCTGAAGCCCCGCTTGAGGCCGAAGCCTTGCCGGCCGCCGCTGTCCTGGCCGGAATCCCGGCCGCCGGTATCCCGGCCGCCGTTCCCGTTGAAGCCCTGTCCGGCGAAAAAAGAGCGGCCGCCGCCGGGCGGAATCAGGGCCTGATTAGCGGAAAAACAGAAAGCGCGGGCGGGCCGGAAAAGGCCGTAATGACGGTCAAGTCCGGCAAATCCGGCACGATTGACGAGGAACTTTCCGCGCTTGAGTTTTCCGAAGAAGACAAAAACATCCTTTTGAGCGTGGAATTACTGCTGAACCGCTCCGCCGAACCAGTCCCCATTGATGATGCGACCGGGGAAGCGGCGCTTGCCGGCGAAATCCGTCTTGAGGCCGAAGGGCTTGAGCGCGCGGACATTGCCGCGCTTTTCGCGGGGCAGGGTGAAGACGCGGAGACGCCGCCGGCCGGCGCGTTTACGGAAGCGGCGGAGCCTGCCGAAAGCCCGAAAGCGCGGCGCTTTGCCGGCAATGAAGGCGTCCCCGGCGGCGGCCTTGATGAAGCCGGCAAACTTGCCGCCCTTGCCCCGGCGGCCGTACAACCGGAACAGGCCGTCCTAAGGAAAAACAGTACCGAAAAAGAAGGCCGCGGCCGGCTTGATGAAGTCCGGGGCCGCGACAGGCGGCGGGATCGTCTTTCCTTTGCGGTACGGGATCTCCGTAACGGAGGCGAGGGGCTTAAAACTGAAAGCGCGCCGCTTAAAGCCTCCGCCGAAACCCGCGTTCAGGGTGAAAGCGCGGCCCGCGAACTTACCCTGGAACTGCACCTGCCGGATCAGAGCCGGAACGCGCCCTCCGCGGAAACCGCCGGGGAAACCAAAGCCGCCCAGGTTTTTGAGGACATTTTGGCCAGAGAGCTGCATCAAAACGTTAACAACGACATTGTGCGCCACGCGTCAATGGTACTCAGGGACGAGGGGAGGGGAACCATCCGCCTTGCCCTGAAACCTGAAACGCTTGGAAATGTAAAGATACGCCTCGAAATGGCCGAAAACAAGATTACAGGGCATATCGTTGTTGAAAGCGAGGAAGCCATGCGGGCCTTTGAGCGGGAGATTCATTCCCTGGAACAGGCCTTTAAGGAATCGGGTTTCCAGAGCGCGAATTTGGAGATGTCCCTTGCCGCGGACGGCGGGCAGGCGGATCAGAGCGGGCAGGAGCCGGGAGCGAATCCCTTCCTGCCGGGAGCCGCGTTCCGCTATGAGGCTCCGGAGCGGGCGGAAATGCCGCTTTCGGATATTTTTGATGTGTACCAGCGGCGCTTGACTTCGGTCAACGTGCTGGCCTAGCAGCCTGTGCGGGGTATTACACCAGACTTTTGAATAAAACGCAGGAGAGAATATGGATCTTATGGACGCGTTTAGATTAAGCGCGGAAGAGCAGAACAGTGTTAACAAGTTTGTCCGCGATTTTAACAATAAGCTGAATCCCGGACGCAAACCCCAGCAGAATCTGGGAAAGGACGATTTCCTGAAAATCCTCATTACCCAGCTTTCGTATCAGGACCCCACCGCTCCGATGGAAGATAAAGAGTTCATCGCCCAGTTGGCCCAGTTCTCCAGTTTGGAGCAGATGACCAGCATGGCCGCGGATTTTGCGAGGCTCACCTCGCTGATCACCGGAACTGAGGCGTCCTCCGCCCTGGGTAAATCGGTGGAACTTACCGACGGGGACCGCACGGTTCAGGGCGCGGTCAAGGCCATAACCAGGGGCGACAATCCCCAGGCGCTGGTAAACGGCGTGTATTACAACTGGGACCAGGTACACAAGGTTTTTGAGGAATGAACCAATTCAAAAATCACCGCCTTGAAACAGCAGCAATAGAAAGAATATGTAGTTACTGTCATGGAGATTTGCCGCTGGCGCATTTCCACAGATTATAAGGAGTAGGCTTATGATGCGATCGTTGTTCTCCGGCGTTTCCGGACTACAGAATCACCAGACCAGGATGGATGTAATCGGCAATAACATTGCCAACATTAACACTACCGGCTTCAAGCGGAACCGGGTCAATTTTCAGGATATTCTCTACCAGCAATTGCAGGGGGCGGCCCGTCCCACCGAAGAATTGGGCGGTGTGAACCCCAAAGAAGTGGGCCTGGGGATGAGCGTCGCTTCCATCGACACAATCCACATCCAGGGCAGTCTACAGACCACCGGCGTGGGCACTGATCTTGCCATTTCAGGCACGGGCTTCTTTGTGCTGGACGACGCGGGCAAACAGGTTTTTACCAGGGCCGGCGCTTTTACCGTGGACGAGGCGGGCCTTATGGTCAACCCCGCCAACGGCATGAAGGTCCAGGGCTGGATGGCCCGCGAGGTCGAAGGTTACACGGTGATCGACGTTTCCCGCCCCGTGGAAGACCTCGTTATCCCCATAGGCGGAAAGGATCCGGCCCGGGCCACCACGATGATCAACTTTGCCTGCAACCTTGACAAGCGAATCCCTGAAATTCCGGAGAATCCCACCGGCAGGCAGATAATAGACGGCACCTGGAACACGGAGATCGACATTTACGACAGTTACGGCGACAAGCATATCCTTCAGGTGGAATTCACCAGGGTACCCGGCGCCGTTAACAGTTGGAACGCCGCCGTCAACGTGGACCCCCAGAACGAGGACCCCACCAACGCCACTATCGGCTTTGGCGAAGAAGCCCCGGCGGCGGGCGGCCCCACCACCTTTGTCGTGAACTTTTCCAATAACGGCACGCTGCTTTCCGCCGAAGACGGGGCGGGAAACGTCTCCGGCGCGTCCGGCCAGGTACAGATGAACGTGGCCTACGACGTGCAGACTTCCACCCCCAATGAGGACGGCACTCCGGTACGGCAGGAATTTGTCCTGGACCTGGGCCAGGTCGGCGGCTTTACCCGCTCCATCACCCAGTACGCCGAGTCAAGCTCTTCCAAGGCCGTTGAGCAGGACGGCCGTACCATGGGTTACCTTGAGAGCTTCAATATCGATTCAAGCGGGGTAATTACCGGCATTTATGACAACGGTTCTACCAGGGCGCTTGGCCAGGTGGCTATGGCCAGCTTCCCCAACCAGGGAGGGCTTGAAAAAGCCGGGGATAACGCCTTCAGGGTTTCCAACAACTCCGGGGCCGCCAACATCGGGCCTTCGGGCATCGCCGGAAAAGGCGAAATCGTTTCCGGCGTTTTGGAAATGTCCAACGTTGACATGGCCGAACAGTTTACCGACATGATTGTTACCCAGCGCGGCTTTCAGGCGAACTCCCGCACCATACAGACGGCGGATCAGCTCTTGCAGGAACTGCTGACCCTCAAGCGGTAAGCGGCTAAACAGACATGATTCAAGTAACCCGGCTGGACGGCGTATCGTACTACATAAACCCCCACCAGATTGAATGTATCGAGGTTAACCCCGATACGACTCTGGTGATGCTGTCGGGCAGCCGCCATATTGTGCGGGAAGAGGTGGATGATGTTTTGGGCAAAATCGATGCGTACCGCCGGCGGGTAAGCCTGAGTATAGTCCAGGAGTAAGAATATGGATTTAGCAAGTATTATCGGTCTGGTCGGCGCGTTCGGCATGATTGTGTTCTCCGTTCTGGTCGGCGGCGGATCACTGTTGAGTATTCTGGACCTTCCCTCCTTTCTTATGACCGTTCTCGGTTCATATTTTGCCCTTACCCTCTCGGTGGCCCTGTCGGACGCGCTGGGCATTTTCAGCATCCTTGGCGGTATTTTCAGGATTCCGGTTTTTAACGAGCAGGGCATCATTCAGAAAATGATGGCTTTTTCGGAAAAGGCCCGCCGCGAGGGGCTTTTGGCCCTGGAAGACGAGCTTGAGGACCTGGAAGACGAATTCATGAAAAAAGGCCTGCGCCTGGTGGTGGACGGTACCGACGCGGCGATTATCAAGGACCTTATGGAACTGGAACTGAGTCAGATGCAGGGACGGCACGCCGACAAGATGGGCATTGTCAGTACATGGGCCGCCCTGGCCCCCGGCTTCGGAATGTTGGGTACTGTTGTCGGTCTTATCGGAATGCTGCAGAACCTGGAAGACAAGTCCGCCATCGGCCCCAACATGGCCCTGGCCCTGGTAACCACCCTGTACGGCTCAATGGTCGCCAACATGGTACTCATACCCATGGGCGCAAAACTCAAGGCGCATGACGCCAGTGAAAGCCTGGTCAAGGAAATGATCATTGAAGGGGTACTTTCGATACAGGCCGGAGACAATACCCGCATCCTGGCGATGAAACTGATGGCTTATCTGACCCCGGCTGTCAGAAAAGCCCTGGAAGCGGAATTGCTGAAGGAATAGCGGAATGGCGAAAAAAGAGAAAAGGAGTCTACCGGCTCCTTCCGGGCAGGAATGGCTGACCACCTATTCGGACATGGTTACGCTGATGCTTTGCTTTTTCGTCATCATGTTCAACCCCGACGAGACCACCCAGGCCCAGATGGAACAGATCGCCACTTCCATGCGCGTTGGGGGCATAGGCGCCCTTTCCGGCGGCCTTACCCTTTCGGCGGGACGCAGCGCGGACCTCGGCAACACCATTATGTCCCTTCCCTCAATGGAAAGAGGCCGCTCTCTGGGGACCGCCCTGCGCAGGGCCTTGAGTGTTTTTTCCCCGGAAATCCGCTCCAACAAGGTGCGCGTTACCCACGACGAGCGGGGCATTGTAATCACCCTCGCATCGGACGCCTTTTTTAATCCCGCCAGCGCCCGTATCAACATCGAGGCGACCAGGGACATACTGCTCCGGCTGGGGACTTACCTTGTCTCCGACGATCTTGCCGGCAGAAAATTCAGGATAGAGGGCCATACCGACGCCGTTGACGTTGACCCCGCCGGTCCCTGGGAGTCCAACTGGGAACTTTCCACCGCCCGCTCAATAAGCATCCTCCATTACCTCGCCGACCTCGGCATTGAGGAGCGGCGTTTCCAGGTTGCCGGTTTCGCCGACACCGTCCCCCTTTCCAGCAACGACACCCCCGAAGGCCGCGCCAACAACCGCCGCGTGGACGTGATCATCCTCGACGACGGGCATCTGTAAATTTCCTAATCTTCGCGCCGCTCCGGTAAAACGCCGAGCTGGCCGCAGGCGCCCATTACGCCTCTGCCTTTGCGGAAACGGCGGGTAACTTTCAGGCCCGCCGCTTCCAGGCGGGAGGCAAAGGCCGCCGCCTCTCCCGAAGAAGGCTGCCGCAGCGGACGGCCGTCGTCCGTTTTCAGGCCCTCGACGGGGTTCCAGGGGATCAGGTTCACTACCACGTCAAGCCCCCGGGCAAAATCCGCCAGCGCCGCCGCGTCCTCGCCGCGTGTGTTGACGCCGCCGAGCAGGACGAGTTCCAGGGTTATCCGCCCGCCGCCCGCGCGCTGGAAATAGGCGAGGGCCTCTTTGATTTCACTTAAAGGGTGGGCTTTGGTGATGGGCATCAGACGCCGCCGCAGGGCCTCGTCCGCCGTGGTCAGGGACAGGGCAAGCCGCACGGCCGGTCCTTTGTCGGCAAGGTCGATAATGCCCGCGCCGATGCCGCAGGTGGACAGGGTGATCCGCCGTTTTGAAAAGTCCATCCCCTGTCTACAGGTGATCACCGCCAAAGCCCTGCGGACTTCGGCAAGGTTCAGGAGCGGCTCGCCCATGCCCATAATGACGATGTTGGCAAGCGCGTGGCCGGCCTTGACTTTCGTTCCGGCGGCCCCGCTTTCCGCGCCCTCACCAGCGGTCTCTTCCAGGGCAGCGGCCCGCAGAAAAAGGAACTGTTCCACCATTTCGGCGGAACCAAGATTACGGGTAAAGCCCAGGCTGCCGGTTTTGCAGAACACGCAGCCCGCGGGGCAGCCGGCCTGTGTCGAGATGCAGGCGGTACGGCGCCCGCTGCCGGCGGCAAGCAGCACCGCCTCAATTTTCGCGCCGTCCGCAAGGCCCACGCCGAGTTTCACCGTACCGTCCGGATCTTCGCAGCGGGCATCCACCGCGCTTGAGCGGAGAGCGAAACGGCCCGCCAGTTCTTCCCGCAGCGACAGGGGCAGGTTTTTCATTTCCATAAAAGAAGAGACGCCCGCGGCGATCCATTTGAAAATCTGGGCGGCGCGGAAGCGGGGGAGGAAATTGAGCAGGGCCGCCAGTTCTTCCGGGGGCAGGCCGCAGAGGACGGGAGCAGACATCAGATTTTTTCGAGCATCTCAGCTACCTGCGTGTTGCGGATTCCCAGTTTTTGGAATTCTTCCAGAACTTCGACGGCCTGGCTTTTGTCGCCGAGCTTCAAATAACAGTCGGCGAGCTCAATAAACAAACGGTAATTTCTGGTGTTTTGCTGTATCAGCCGTTCAAGGGAAGTGGCGGCCTGGCCGTATCTTCCGCGGGCCTTCGCCACCAGGGCCAGGCCCAGCACCGCGTAGGTGTCGAATTCGATATTCAGCGCCCGCTCGTAGTAGTCCTGGGCATTGTCATATTGGCCCATGTTACGGTAGGCGTCTCCGGCGCGTGTCAGGATCACCTTGTTCCGGGGGTCCTGTTCGAGAATCCGGTTCCACTGTTCCAGAGAATGTTCCTGATGGTTCAATCCCCGGTAGCAGTCGGCCAGGCCAAACAGGGCGTAAAAATTGCAGGGCTCTTTCCGCAGCGCCTGTTCAAAGAAAGGGATGCCGTCTTTGAAGGTTTTTAATTTGCGGTGGCAGTTGCCGATGGAAGTCAGCACCCGGATATCCACGCTGCCGGAATCGTGGCGCAGCATTTTTCCCCAATAGAACAGCGCGTCCCGGTATTCCTTAAAATCGTAATGCAGATGCCCCAGACCGATGATCGCGTAAGGGTTGGCCGGTTCCATTTCCAGCACCCGCAGGTAAATGGCCTTGGAATGTTTGAAGTCCCGAATCTTGCGGTAGACGTCGGCTACCCTGGTGAGGACCGTGATATTTTTATCGTCGTGTAACAGGTACTGTTCCCATATTTCAATGGCTTTGTGGTACTGGTTGAGCGCCTTGTAGCAGTCGGCGAGGCCGAACAGGGCGTAGTTGTTCCCCGGATGAAACTCCAGGCAGCGCTGGTAAAAAGCCACCGCTTCCCGGCAGGAACCTCGCTTGCGCGTTGCGTCCCCCAGGCCGACCAGGGCGTAGTTGTTGATTTTGTCCATGAGGAGTATCTGCGAAAAGCAGTCGATAGCCTCGACGATGCGGTTTTCCTTGAGCAGTTGGTATCCTCTTTTGGAAAGTTCGGAAATTTTTGTTGCGTTCTGTCCGTTTTCTTGTGCTTCATCACTCATCGGAGGCCTCTTCGTCATGGATAATATTTTGCAGTAAGGCAGCAAGCTGCATAAACAGAGGTTCACATTTTCCGCGATCCGGCGCAAGCCAATACATCTGCAGGGCTTCCATCATTCTGTTTTGGGACTTGTAATAATCCCCCACACGGGAGATGCCGTCTGAATATCCGGTGGTTAAAAAAATTCTCCGCGCCCCTTCGATGTCCCCCGCGTTAAACAGTATATTACCCTTGCGATTCAGAGCCGCTTTCTGCGCTCCGTCCATGGGCGGGATACTTGTTTTTATGAACGCGTTTTGATCTTCAAATTGTTCAAACGCTTTTTTATAATCCATATACTTTTTCAAAATGGACGCTTCCGGACTGTATCTGGCGCCACCTCTCCATTATCCTATGACTTTGATAAAAAAACAATAAGAATCTTGAGCCTGTTCCAAAACTAATTGACTGTGCGCTCACGTTCCCGGCATAGCCGGGGGCACGGTTTTGGACCAGGCTCTTGCAGTTTTTCAGGCTAAAGCCTTGCAAAACTGCGTTTTTTA
>JAISYA010000179.1 GCA_031270205.1 Treponema sp. | reverse complement strand
TTTCCGCAATAGTCATAAATCCTCCGTTTATGTTGAAATTATATTGAAACCGTCCCCGGCCGGGGCGGATATCAATGCATATTTAATTGTACGCATAATTGGCGGATAATTGCAAGCGGCGGAAATTGCGGGAAAGAGCGATAGGGAATAACGAGGGACCTTCTAAGCGAGGAAAGGACTCTTTCCCAAGCGGGGAAAGGACTCTTTCCCAAGCGAGGAAAGACCTCTTTCCTAAGCGGAGTCCCGCTGTAAGGCTGAGCGGCGGCCACCGCTCCGGCTAAAGCCGTCGCGCGGTCTGCGGCATACAGGGGCGGTCACGGGGCCTACGCCATGCCGCATTGCTCAGCTACACGGCTTCGCCGTGCGGTTACTGGGCGGGGTCCTCAACTAAGCCTGTTCCGTACCCGGGGGAATGCCTCATTTTGAAATGTTACCGAAAGCTATGGTCCCTTGTCTACTCCACGCTAAATTCTGTATAATTACCAAAATCCCTGTTCTCCGTCAAAGCCGGAGGCTGCGGGATTTTTCCGGGAGGCTGCGATGACCGATGTGCACAACGACATGCTGGACGACGAGGATTTTGACACGATCCTGTCGGAGGATATTGATTTTTCCGGAAGCCTGTATTTTGAAAAGCCTTTTCTGATCCGGGGGAAAGTTTCCGGCGAAATCAGCGCGCAGGGGCTTTTGGTAATTGACGAGGAAGCGGTAGTGAACGCCAATATCAACACTTCGCGGCTGGTCGTCCGGGGGCAGGTTAAAGGGGACGTGACCGCCGCCGAAAAGGTCGAGGTTACCGTTACGGGTAAACTGATAGGGAATGTGACCGCCCCGGAAATATTCATGGAGACCGGCTGCGTGTTCAACGGCCTCTGTACCATGACCGAAAAAAAATCCGCCGTATGATCAGACTGCCGCTGAAACACCCTGTATCCGGTCTTGCCGCGCTCTTGCTGCTCCTGCTGCCGGTATTGGCCGTCCGCGCCCAGAACCGGCCCGACGCCCTTGTTGAATACCGGGCGGGCAACTTTGAGCGGGCGGTTCAGATTTGCCGGGAAGAGATAGCCGCCGACGCCTCCAAGATGGAATCCCACGTGGTGATTTGCTGGAGCCTTATCAGGCTGGGCCGTTACGAGGAAGCGCTGCGCTACGCGCAGGCCGGACGGGCTTTGAACCGCTACGATGTACGGATCACCGAGGCGTTGGGGGAGATATGCTACTACCGGGGTGAGAACGCCGAAGCCCTGCGCTATTTTCAGGAATACGCAAGCCAGGCTCCCGAAGGGGGGCGGATCGACATGGTGTATTATTTTATCGGGGAGATTTATATCCGCATGGGTAAGTTCCGTCACGCCGATATCGCCCTTTCCACAGCGGTCCGCTGGATGCCGGGAAACGCCGTGTGGTGGGGCAGGCTCGCCTACGCCAGGGAGGGCGCGGGAGACATCTCCGAGGCGGCGGCGGCCTACGAGCGGGCGCTTTCCCTTGACAGCCGGCTTTCCGACGCGCGCCGGGGCCTGGACCGGGTCAGGCAGGCCCTGAACAGGCAGTAATCCCGTGTTTTCCGTAGCGGTATATACGCTGGGCTGCAAGCTGAATCAGGTCGAAAGCGAAGCGGTGGCCGACGCGTTTAGGCGGGAAGGCTTTTCCCTGCTTCCCCGGGATGGGACCGCCGCCGTTCCGCCGGACATATTCATCATCAACACGTGCACCGTAACATCCAAAGCCGACCAGAAAGCGCGGCGGCTTATCCGTAAGGCCCTCCGCGATCACCCCCGTTCCCTTGTTATTGTTGCCGGCTGTTACGCCCAGCTTGAGAGCGAGGCCCTTGAAAAGCTGGGGACTGAGTGCGCTCCGGTTCCACGCGATGCCTCTTCCCGTCCAGCAGGCCGCCGCCTTTTTGTACTTAAGGGCGGGGGAAAAAGCGCCGCCGCCAAAGGCGTCTTGCTGGATATGCCCCGATTTATCCGGGAGGCCGCTTCGCGCGAGGGGAGGGCGGGGGAGGGCACGGGCGGTCCGGCCACGGCCGAAGATCTTCGCGCGCTGGTCGGTTCATGGGCCGAAGGGCTGCAGGCGCCTTATGCGGCGGAAGGCCGCGCCGGGGAATGTCCGCCTGAAAGCGCCTTCCGCTTTACCCCGGATGATTTTTCCTGTCATACGCGGGGGTTTCTGAAAATCCAGGACGGCTGCGACAATCACTGCACTTACTGCCGGATACGCCTTGCGCGCGGGCCCGGCGTCAGCCTCGGCGCGGAACAGGCCCTCACGGAACTGCGGGAACTGGAGGCGAAAGGGTATGCCGAAGTAGTACTCACCGGGGTAAATATTACCCGGTACCGGGATTGCGGCGCGGCGGCCGCCTGCGGCGGAAAATCCGGCGGCGATCAAAAAGCCCGCGGCCTGGGTGAACTCTTGGCGTACCTGCTGGAAGGAACCCAACGTATCGCCCTGCGGCTTTCCTCTCTGGATCCCGAAGCGGTAAGCGGGCCATTTGTCAGGACGCTGGCCCACCGGCGGATACGGCCCCATTTTCACCTTTCCGTCCAGTCGGGCAGCGCCGTTATTCTCAAAAAAATGGGACGGAACTACGGTCCCGAAACGGTGGAGCGGGCCGCCGCGCTGCTCCGCTCGGTCAAGGACAATCCCTTTCTTGCCTGTGACATTATCACCGGCTTCCCCGGCGAAACCGGGGCGGAATTTGAAAAAACCCTCGCCCTGTGCCGGAACACCGGCTTCGCCTGGATACACGCGTTCCCCTATTCAAAACGGCCCGGTACCCCGGCCTTTTCTTTCCGCGAAACGGTAAGCGGGCGGGACGCTTCCCGCCGCATGAAGGCCCTGCTGGAACTGGCCCGCCGGGGCCGCCAGGACTATGTGCGGCAGTGGCAGGGCCGTGAGACCGAAGTCCTCATTGAGGAGGGCGGAGCGGAAAAAGCCGGTTATTGCCGGGGCACTTCCGAAAATTATCTGAAACTCCTCGTAAAGCATGCGGGGGCGCATGCGCCGCCGCCGGGGACGGTTCTCCGCTGCAAAATAACGCCGCCCTCTTCACGCGAAAATACGCCCAACAGCGATCTTGAATACGATTCCGAAGCGGTGGAAATTACAATGAACCACTGAAGCTGTTCCAAAACTTTAGTTATGGATTGGAAAGGTAAATCGGATACGGCCCGCACTTTCAATAACAGGTATTCAGAATAGCGGAGATACTCACATTCATGTGCCCGATACCATTTTACCCGTTTTCTTCCCTCCGTTTCAAAGTACAAGCAGGATCATCTCGACAAAGAAAATATTCAGCCCTATTCCCGCCAGCAATGTAAGCCAGGCGGTCACTTCCAGCGTGTAGGCGATTGCCCCGTAACGGCGGGCCAGCGCTTCGGGTTTTCCCGGCAGGACGCCGAAGGTGGCGAAGGGATCTGCCGGCGGGGAAGGCGTGTCATCGCCGGGACGCAGCGCGCCGAATATGTGCCACTGGGCGTTCATCTGCGCTTTGGAATAGCCGGGCAGCAAAAACGGCAGCTTTCCCTCACGGGCTTCATCGGGCAGGGCGTCGCGGCGCACACAGCCGTACATTTCCCCGTCCGGCAGGCGGCAGCATTCCTCCCCACCGTCCTTGCGCTGCGGCAGATAGCGCAGGGGCAGGCGGGCCAGGTCGCGGTACGAGCGCAGTATGCGGGCGTGCCATGCCAGGCGGCGGTACAGTACGGTGAACAGCAGCCCTGGCGGGATCAAGGGAAAGAGCGGGATGAACAGGGCCACGAAGGATGTAATCACCGTAAGGCGGAACGCGGGCCGGGGAAGAAAGGAAACGGCGATGAGTATCAGGCAGAGCGCGCCCGCGACGAGCGCGTAGGGTGTTACCGCGTTCCAGTACTCGTTTCGGGAGCGCCCGGTCTGGATGGTAAGAGCCGTGAGCGCGGAGTCAGGGCAGTCGTAAAAAAGAACCATCAGCGGCGTTTCCCTGGTGGAGATAAAACACCAGCGCTCGTCTTGAAAACGCAGCGCGCCGCCCACAAACACCTTGGCCCCCTCGTTAAGCGTGGAAAGGCGGTCCCAGCGGATACGCTCCGGCGTTTCCTCGCCGGGATCGGCTTCGGGCCCGCCTTCCCCTTCACGTGTGGGCAAAAGCCATGTCTGGGCGTTTGCCAGGGATACCGGTATGGTCAGGTTTTCACCCTGTATCCACAGGGTACGCCCGTCGGTTACCGATTCAAAGCCGCCGGTGAAACGGAAAATCCCGCCGTCGCCGCCAAGCTGCCGGTAAACGCCGTAATCCAGAAAGGGCCGCAGGCGCAGCTCGTCAAAACGCCGCCTGAACAGCCGCCACCGGGAGCGGCTGACCACCGCCCCCGCCAGGGGAACCAGGCCGTACAGGACGAGTACCAGCGCGATGATCACTAGAAAATCAGAAATCCTCAGGGTATTATTCCTCCATGCGTGAACATAAAATCGAACATATCACCGTCGGGGATATCGCCACCAACTGCTGGATATATCCCTTTCCCGAAAGCCGCGCGGCAGGGGAGGGGAGAGCGCCGCGCGGTTTCCAGAACTGCGCGGTCATTGATCCCGGCGACGAGGCCGGGCGGATCATCGCCCGTCTTAACGAACTCAAACTGGTTCCCAAGTATATTCTACTCACTCATGGGCATTTTGACCATATCGCCGCGCTGCCTGCCCTCGCGGCGGCCTGGCCGGAGGCGATCATCGCCATTCACCGCGGCGACGAGGAATATCTGGGGCCCGGCTCTTACAATGTCCACGTCCGCAGTTTCAGCGCCGCGGGCGGAACCGCCGCGTACATAGACTCGCTGTGGGAAGATATGCCGCCGCCCGGTACCACTCTTGAAGAGGGCAGCGCGATCGGCCCCTTCACGGTCCTGCATTTGCCCGGCCACACGCGGGGGAGCGCGGGCTACTGGGACAAAGAGGCAAATGTCCTCTTTAGCGGCGACACCCTATTCCGGGGCGACTACGGCCGTACCGATCTGCCCGGCGGTGACGAGACCCAATTATTCACGAGCCTCCGGCGGCTGTTTTCCATGGACGGTGAAATCATGGTGTTACCCGGTCACGGGCCGGTTACCGTTATCGGGGAAGAAGCGCGCCGCTTTAAGGGATGAAGCGGGGTATCTACACACATGCGGATTACAGAATGGGAAGATTTTATCGCGGGGGGGGGTGAACCCATGGCCGTAACCATCGGGGTTTTTGACGGCGTCCACCGCGGCCATCAGGCCCTGATTGAAAAAATAGGTTCCGGTCCCTGCCTTCCCACGGTAGTTACCTTCAGGCAAAATCCCCTGCGCATAACCAACCCCGGCCGGCACGTTGGGGACATTTTCAGCCTGGACCAAAAACTGCGGGCTTTTGAGTTTTTGGGAGTAGGGCAGGCCGTACTGATTGACTTTTCCGGGAATTTCAGTAAAATAAGCGGGAGGGATTTTATTGATCGTCTGGTAAAAAACGGGCAGGTGCGATTGTTGGCCCTGGGGGGAGATTTCCGCTGCGGGCGGGATCTGGACACCGGGGTTCGGGAAATCACGGAGCAAACCCGGTCCCTGGGCGTTGAAATCCGGCTTGTGGAGGCGGTGACGGAAGGGGGACGGCGGGTAAGTTCCAGCCGGATCAGGCGGGCAATCGGCGCGGGAGACATTGAAGAAGCGGAACGGCTCCTGGGCGGAAAAGTTGTCCTCGATCTTTCGGGGATTCCTGTTGAGCTTTCTTCTTCTACAGGCGAAAGCGGCTGCCGTTGCTATGACGTGGCGGCGGCTTTCAGGATAAGCCCCCGAAGGGGCAGATACGAGGCGCTGGTGTACGGCGCCGGTTCCGCCGGCGGAATTGAGACGACGGTTTGCGTTGAGCATGGCAAAGTTGTCGTTCCGCCTGTGCCGGGCGGAGACGAATTCAGGGCCGAAAGGGTTGAATTCTTAAAAAGTACCCAATAGGAGATTATATATGGCTTTAACAAAAGAAAGCGTAACGTCCATCGTCACCAAATTCGGTAAAAACGAAAAGGACACAGGCGCCTCGGAAGTTCAGATTGCGCTGCTGACTGAACGAATCAACCAACTGACCGAACACTGCAAGCGGTTCAAAAAAGACAAATCCGGTCAGCGGGGACTTTTAATCCTGGTCGGCCAACGCCGGCGGATGCTGAAATACATTCAGCGTACCAACCTGGAAGGATACCGCAAACTTATCAAGGAATTGGGTCTCCGTAAATAATGATTCAAAAAGTAACACTTCAAATCGCCGGCAAGGACCTGATTCTTGAAACCGGCAGGCTTGCAAAACAGGCAAACGGCGCCGTATTCGTGCAATACGCCGGCTCGGCGGTAATCGCCACTGTCTGTTCATCGTCGGAATCGGTAGAGGGCCTGGACTACGTGCCCCTCACGGTTGATTATAACGAAAAGTACTACGCCGCAGGCAAGATCCCCGGCGGCTTTATCAAGCGGGAGAGCCGGCCCAAGGACAAGGAAATCCTCGTCAGCCGCCTCATAGACCGGCCCATGCGGCCCCTCTTTGAGAAGAGTTTCGGCAGGGAGATACAACTGGTCCCCACCACGCTCTCCACGGATCAGGTAAACCCGCCGGACATTCTCGCGGTTATCGCCTCATCGGCCGCGGTACACATCTCGGACATTCCCTTTAACGGCCCTGTCGCCGGGGTGAGGGTCTGCCAGGTAAACGGCGAACTGGTGGTAAATCCCACCTATGAGCAGGTAGAAAACTCCACGCTGGAAATTATGGTGGCCGGCACCAAAGACGGTATCACCATGGTGGAAGGCGGCGCCAAAGAGGTGGGCGAAGACCTTATGATCGAGGCGCTGGAAAAGGCCCACAAGGTGATCGTCGAGTTCTGCGCCCTTCAGGAAAAGCTGCGGGAAATCGCGGGAAAAGAGAAACTCCCCCTGAGCGTGCTTTCGGTTTCGCTGGAAAACAGTGACGCCATCGGGAACGCCGCCCGGCCCAAACTGGAAACCGCCTGTTTCCTCAAAACCAAGCAGGAACGGCACGACGCCATCAAGGCGGTCAAAACCGAACTTGCCGCCCAATACGCGGCCCAGCTTGAGGATGAAACCCAAAAAAAACTCTTCGACGCCTTGTTTGAAGATATGCAGTACGGGATACTCCGCTCCTCGATTCTTGACAAGGGCCTCCGCGTGGACGGCCGGGGAACCGAGGACATCCGCGACATCAGCTGCGAAGTGAATATCCTGCCCCGCACCCACGGTTCGGCGCTGTTTACCCGCGGAGAAACCCAGGCCCTGGCCGTAACCACACTGGGCACGGTGTTTGACGAGCAGGTTTTCGACGACATAGAGGGCGACAAGCGGGAACATTTTCTGCTTCACTACAACTTCCCCCCCTATTCGGTGGGCGAAGTGGGCCGCCTCGGAACCGGCCGCCGGGAAATCGGCCACGGCAACCTGGCCCGCCGTTCCCTTGAGCCGATGGTTCCTTCTAAAGAAGAATTCCCCTATACCGTGCGGGTGGTTTCGGAAATACTGGAATCCAACGGTTCATCCTCAATGGCCTCGGTCTGCGGCGGGACCCTTTCCATGCTCCAGGCCGGCGTCCCCATGAAAAAGCCCGTGGCGGGCATTGCAATGGGCCTTATCACCGAGGGCAAGGGCGGGCCGGGCGATCGTTACGCGGTGTTATCCGACATCCTCGGTGAGGAGGATCACCTGGGAGACATGGACTTCAAGGTTGCCGGAACCGAAGACGGAATCACCGGCTTCCAGATGGATATCAAGATCGCCGGGGTCAGCCCCGAGATTATGCGCAAGGCGCTGGACCAGGCGAAGCGGGGCAGGCTGCACATCCTTTCGATAATGAACCGGACGATAGCCAGGCCCACGGACCATATCAGCGAATTCGCCCCCAAGATCGTGACGCTGCGGATCGATATCGACAAGATAGGCGCGCTCATCGGTCCCGGCGGCAAGAACATCAAGGCCCTTTGCGAACAGTACAGCGTGAAGATCAACACCGAGGACGACGGCACGGTTACGATTTTCGGGAAAAACACCAAAGACGCCGAGGACGCCAAAGTCGCGGTGCTGGGCGTGGCCTCGGACCCGGCGATTGGCCTGGTTTACAACGGCACAGTAAAGCGCATAATGGACTTCGGCGCTTTTGTGGAGATACTCCCCGGCAGGGAAGGGCTGGTACATATCAGCAAACTTTCCCGGCAGCGGATCGCCCAGGTCACCGACGTGGTTAAAGAGGGCCAGCAAATCCCTGTCAAGCTGCTTGAAATCGACAAAATGGGCAGGCTCAACCTGTCTTACATTGACGCCATTGATCCCAACGGCGCGGACGAGGGCGGCGGCAGGGACGGCCCGGGAAGGGGCGAGCGCCGGAACGACCGCCCGCGGGATAATTTCCGCCGTTAAGAGGGAGATGTGAAAGGGGAGGGGGGACCGCTGTTAAAAATACTCAAAATCGATCCCCGTGTTGTCCTTCCCTGTTATGAAAGCGAGGGGGCTGCGGGCATGGATCTGCGGGCCTTTCTCGCCGCCGATCTTGCCATCCCCCCTCTGGAAAGGGCAAAGATCCCCACCGGGCTTAGAATTGAGATTCCGCCCGGTTTTGAAGGCCAGGTGCGGCCCCGTTCGGGGCTAGCGGCCCGCTACGGGCTTACAGTGCTTAATTCCCCGGGAACCATCGATTCCGATTACCGGGGGGATTTGGAGGTAATTCTGGTAAATCTCGGCGGGGAGGTTTACGTTGTAAAGGACGGCGACCGGATTGCCCAGCTGGTGCTCGCCCCGGTATGCCGGGCGCGTCTTGAAGAAACGGCGGCGCTTTCTGAAACCGGACGCGGGGGCGGCGGCTTCGGATCAACCGGAACGTAATGACAATGGAAAACATCTCCTCTTTGAATAATGTTTCTTTCCGCCGGAGAGCGGGGAGGGGAGGGGAAAACGCCCGCGCGGTATCTCCCACGATTTACCGGTATATTCTCACCGAAACGTTTTTTTCCTTTTTAATTGCCTTCCTTTTTTTCTTTTTCATCTTTTTTGTAAACCAGCTGCTCCTTATGGCGCGGGAGATACTTGCCAAGCACGTACCCTTAAGCCAGGTGGCGCTCCTCGTGCTGTTTTCCCTTCCCGGCGTTATCGCGATGTCGGCCCCTTTCGCGTCCCTGGTGGGAACCCTGATGACCGTGGGGCGGCTTAGCAGCGACAACGAGATTCTCGTAATGCTTTCATCGGGGCTCTCGTATAAAAACGTGTTTATTCCCACGATTACCGCGGGGATTATCATTTCCCTGCTTTCTTTTTTCGCCAATGACGTGCTGCTCCCCGCCGGAACGGTGCAGTTCGCCCGCCTGTACCGCCGTATTGTCGTTTCCACACCCGCCCTGGAACTGGAGGCCAACTCGGTCAAGAAGTTCAAGGAGACGGTGATTGTTACCGGTAACGTGACGGACAACACCATTGACGACGTGCTGATCCTGGACAGAACCGGTGACGGGGAGCGCCGCCTTATCATGGCCAACAGCGCCGAACTCAAGGACGCGGGAAGGAACGGTCTCAGACTGGAACTGGAAGGGGCCTTTATCCAGTCGTCCAAGGAAATTACCCGTGAAAACTACGATTACGCCTCGGCGGACTCCCTGCACTACTGGGTGCCGCAGGAAGACCTTATCCAGGCGGTGGCCTCAATAAGCCCGCGGGAGATGAGTTCCCGTGACGTGCGCCAGGAAATACAAGACAAAGTCACCGAACTTGACGGGCAGCTTGACGAGCGGCGGAAGCGGATTTCGGCCCAGGCCCTCGCGCTGGAAACAAACCTGCGGGAAGGGCCGCAGGGAGAGTCCTGGAACCGGCAAAATTCCCTCCTTCTGAATTACCAGCGGGAAGTTATAACCCTGGAAGGAATGAAAAGGGACCGAACCCTCTTAATCTATTGGGTTGAATACTACAAAAAATTCTCTATTCCCTTCGGCGCGTTTTCTTTTATTTTTTTGGCGGTTTCCCTGGGCTTTATGGCGAAAAAAAGCGGGCAAACCGTGGGCTTTATCTTCGGTCTTTTAATTTCGGTGGTTTACTGGGCGCTCCTTTTGGGCGGACAAACAATGGGTATACGGAATACCATCCCTCCCTTCTGGGCCATGTGGCTGCCCAACGTGCTGGCGTTAAGCATCGGCCTTTTTTTGGCTGTTTTACGGGTGAGAAAATGATTTTGGACCGCTACCTTACCCGCCAGTTTTTGCCGATTTTTTTCGTGGCCGCCGCCATGTTCGCGTTTCTCATGTCCCTCATCGATCTGTTTGCCAATCTGGTTCGTTACCTCAACTACGAGGTTCCCTTTCCGGAAATTATGCGGATGAGCCTGTTCTACCTGCCCAAAAGCCTTTCCTACGCCCTGCCCATTGCCCTGCTTTTCGCCTCGGCCTATACCCTGGGGGACCTGTACGCGAGAAATGAACTGACCTCGATTTTTTCATCGGGGATACCCTTCAGGCGTTTCAGCCTGTCCCTGGTGATCATCGGCCTTTTGGCTTCGGTGTTTTCCTTTTTTTTTGACGACCAGGTCGTCATTCCCACGCTCAGGACGAAAAACGAGCTTTCACGGCATTATCTACAGCAGGAAGCCGCAGAAAACACTTCGGACATAGTGATTAAGGCCCACAACGGCAGGGTGATCTATTCGGTAGATTACTACGATTACACGGAACAGGTACTGAACGGCCTCAGTATCGTGGAACTGGGGGAAGGAGGGGAATTTATCTCCCTGATACGCGCCCTCCGGGCCGTGTGGTCCGGCGAGTTTTGGGAGATGGAAGACGCCGTTACGTACCGGTGGGAGGAAGACGGTTTTCTGCGAATTAGTCCGCTTCCCTATACCACGGTATACCGCGAGCATCCGGATACCTTTAAGCGGAGCGCGGTACAGGCGGAAGAACTTCCCGCCAAAGAAGTAGGCCTCCTGGTACAGGACCTTATGGTCGCGGGCCTGCCTTATATTGAAGCCCAGGCAGATTATTACCACCGCTTTTCTTTTTCCACGGTTTCTTTTGTCGTAATGCTCCTCTCCATTTCCATGGGCGGCAGGTTCAGGAAAAACATCCTCCTTATGAGCCTTTTGGCAAGCCTTTCCGTGGCGGTGGGCTTTTACGTCACGGAGATGATAACCATGATGATGGCCAAGCTGGGCTATATTCCGCCCGCTGTCGGGGCGTGGTTTCCGGTGGCCGTCTTTGTCGTCATCGGGTTTTGCATGCTGTGGGGCGCGAAAACGTA
>JAISYA010000110.1 GCA_031270205.1 Treponema sp. | reverse complement strand
CGCTTGAACGAAAAGATCGTCTGGTTAAAGGCCTTGACCACCGAAATTCCCCGCACATATTCCACCGCGGCGTTGTTCATCTCTTCCAGGGAGCTCTGGTACTTTTCTATAAAAACCTGGGCCGCCTTGCCTCCGTAGGCCGCCGCCTGTATCAGATACCCCGCCAGAATCGGCGCCAGGCTTGCCAGCCCCAGCCGCCAGTCGAACACAAAAAGGATAACCAGGGTGATAACCGGCATGGCCGTCGAACCGGCGAGATCGGGAAGCTGGTGGGCGATAAAGGTTTCAAGCTTTTCTATATTAACGTCAACGATTTTACGCAGCTTGCCGGTGGAGTTTTGGGTATGAAAGCCCAGGGGCAGGGACGCGATATGATCGGTAAATTCCAGCTTGAGCCGGTAGATTGTCGTAAAGGCCGCGATATGGGAACACAAAAGGGCGATAAAGTAGACCAGCACCGCCGCCGCCGCTCCGCCAAAGGCCAAAACGCCGAACCGAAGCAGCGCCGCCCGGTCGGGGACAGCGGCAACAATTTCCCGGATAATAAAGTACACCGCGATAAACGGCGTAAAAGAAAGGGCGTTGCTTGCTATCGACAGAAAACAGGCCGAAAAGACAAGAAATTTCCGGTGCAGGGCCAGGTCCCAGAGCCGGGCCATGCCGGTTTTGCGCTTTCCTTCGTTTTTCACGAAAACCCTCCTTATGAATCGGCCTCTTAGGCCCGGCTGTCTAAAATGGTTTTCAGGGCGCTGGCGCTTCCGTTATGAGACTGTACGATGGCGATAGTTTTTTGAGCCGCCGTTTTTTTGGCTATTTTGACCATTTCGTGGGAAACCGGGTTGGTAAAAAGGACGATTAAGTCCGGGTTTCCGATAAGACACTCCAGATTGGCCGCCGCCTGGGTGTAAATTTTGGCCTTGCAGCCGTATTTTTTGCAAATGTCCCTGTATTGGCAGACCATTCTGTCGTGCCCGCCGATGATTACGATACTCATATTTTCCCCAAAACGGTTTAAGACCCGTATGTTAGTTTTCTCTTACATAATGTTACATCAATCTAACAAAAAATGTCAAGGAAATAACGAATTTTTTTAAAATCCCCTTGACAGTTTTTTATTAGCCTTGTATAACATATTTGTGAGCCGCGGCTAACTCATTCGGGTTCCCGGCTTCCATATCGCCGTTTTAGCAATTGTTTACATTAAAGGGAGAACGTACATGAAAAAGGTAGCTGTCATATACTGGAGCGGTACGGGAAATACCGAAACCATGGCCAAACAGGTCGCCAAAGGGGCCGAAGACGCCGGGGCGGAAGTTACGCTCAAGCCGGTTTCCGAAGCGGCTTCGGATCTGGTTAAGGAAGCGGCCGCCGTGGCCTTCGGATGCCCGGCCATGGGGGCCGAGGTTCTGGAAGAAAACGAAATGGAGCCCTTTGTCGCCGGCCTTTCCCAGGCAGAACTGGGCGGCAAACCGGTAGGGCTTTTCGGCTCCTACGACTGGGGAGACGGCCAGTGGATGCGGGACTGGGCGGAACGAATGAAGGGCCTGGGCGCCGTGGTTGACGGGGAGGGCCTTATCACCCAGCTTGTTCCCTCCACCGAAGCGCTGGACCAATGCCAGGAACTGGGGAAACGGCTTGCCGGATGATAAAACCGGGATTAAGCGGATCATCATAAACCACTTAAGCCCGGTTTTAATGGGCGCTAAACCGGCGGCCCTGTTCCCGGCGCCAAGCGGCGATGCCTGCGCCGCTTTGGCGGCCCTGCTGCCGCCGCGCCTGGGCCTTATGGTTTTACGCGAAACTAAAAACGGCCTGCTGGTTTTTGTTTTTGACAGGGAAGGCCTTGAAAAAACACTAGCGGCGAAAACCGCCGGAGCCGTCCTTTCCGGCCTGGGCTACCCCGCAGGGTCGCCGGTTTCCGCCGCCCTGGCGCATTTGAAAAAACAGTTTGCCTGCGGCCGGTTTCCCCATGAGGTAGGCCTTTTTCTGGGCTACCCCGCGGAGGACGTGCTTGGTTTTGTAGAACACAAAGGCCGGAACTATAAATTATGCGGTTATTGGAAAGTCTACGGAAACGTACGGCAGGCAAAACGGTGTTTCAGGCGCTACGATATATGCCGCGACCGGTTTAAATCCGTTATGCTGTAGCGCCCCCGTGGGGCCGTGCGCCGTGCGCTCCCACCACTCCGTAAAAAAAGTGGGGCCTTTCCTATTCATGGGAAAAAACGTGTACTGGTAATATGGATCTCAATATAGAGTTCAATCAGGCCGCTTTTACCCATCATATAGAATGACCGAAGAAGAAGCGTTCGCTCTGGATAAAAAATGGACGGAAACCACTCCCAAAATTGGCCCCAATGGGTCGGGTTTTATTGCGAAACGCAAAGCGGCCCAAAATACTGCCCATCTGATTGCCATTGACGGACCGTCCTATGAATATCTGTTTGCCAAAGCGATAGCCAGCCATAAAACCCCGGCGGACATTATCGGCGACATGGTGCGGGATCAGATTGCTGCTTCATTATAAAATTGGCGCTTGCCGCCCCTGCGCTACTGTAAAAACCACGAATAGGACCACACGAACCACTCGTGTCCGTCCGTGGTTTTTCTCCGTTGAAAAGGCCCCTCCCCTTGCGGTGCAGAGAGCCATTCCCGTTAGAAACAATTTGCTCTTTTTTATAAAAGCCCCCATAAACATACGTTTAATGTCTGCCGGCAAAATCTATAGAATCGCCCCGCAGGACGGCTTCTTCCATAGCCGCAACGCGGCGCGGAATACAGGGATAAAAAAGGCCGGGAATCCCGGCAGGAGACACAAATGTCCCGATGCAGAGACAATCCGGCCTTCTTCGGGGAAAGATAGAAAAAGTTCCGCCGCGCGGCGGCTCATTTTATCACCCACTTGTCGGTTTGTTTGTCATACTTGATATCGGACTTGATTTCGCTGACAGGCACCCATTGTACCAGGAAAGCGAATTCGGTGTTTAACTGGTACTGGGCCTGGCTGGAACCGGAAGCCGGGGCGAGATAGGGCGACATGGTAACGTCCACAATCGCGTTCCAGTCTCCTAAATGATGGTTCGCCGAAAGCTTGAAGTTTTTCAGCTTGAATGCCGAACTCCTCCGGTAATCGTCATCGTCAAAGCGGAAAGAATTGGCAAGGTCCCTCAGGACATCTCTTTCTCCGGGGTACAGTATTGGAAGCTCAAACATCGGTATATCCTGCAAATACCGGTAAATCTCCGCGTTTTCTGAGGTGGCGGAGAAGGACAAATCCACAAAACCGTTAATTCCCAGAGTAAAGCCCAAACTTTGGCTGAAACTGGAACTGGTATAGCGCTGAAGATCAATGAACAGCCGGGAATTAAGATCTATGGAAAATTTAAGCCGCCTGCTCCAAAGTTCGCTTTTGGCGAACGTTCCCGTATAAGTCAGGGTAAAATCCTTGGGCCTCAGAGCCTTGTCCCTGTTGGACAAGACCCAGTCCTGCCGCGAGCTGGAAAACTCGTAGCCTTCGGTATGTGAAGCGGAATACTGCGCCTTCAGGCCCCATAAGGTTAAGGTACTGGTAAGGGTGGTCAATTCCTTGAGTTCCGTATCAAGAATTATATAATTCACGAAGGAGCCAAAACTTCCAAATCTGATTGTCTGCGTGGAATAGAATGGCTCGTAGCGCCACTGATTTTCCGCTTCGGGCCGGCGTACCCGCATCTGGGCATTGGCCTCGGTGATCCACGCCCTGAATGTGGCGTTTCCCGCCAGGGCCGTTTCGCGGGGCGGCATGTCGGCGGTAAAGGTAACATTCTGGGTTTTGTCCATTACCGAGGCGGAGAGATTCGTGGCAAGCTGGTGGGTTTCGATCTTATCCTTGTCCCAGCCGCCGTATTCGGTTTCCCATTCGGGATTATCCCCTGTTGAGCTGGTGAGAAATTTCGATCTCGCAACGCGCCCCCTAAGGCTGTACTGAACGTTTGACTGTCCCCATATTTCGCTCCGGTACAGGGGCCGCAGGGTATGCGTGTAACCGTAAGATGTGGAAAAAAACGACTGGCTGTACTGCTGTTTGCGGAGTTCGCTCAGGGGATTGACGCCCGGAGTTGTAGCGGGAAAGGCTTCTTCATTAA
Source organism: Treponema sp. (assembly GCA_031270205.1). GTDB lineage: Bacteria > Spirochaetota > Spirochaetia > Treponematales > Breznakiellaceae > WQXQ01. The sequence goes on along the minus strand of JAISYA010000110.1, from coordinate 10,090 downwards.
GATAAGCGTACTGCCTCCATGCGCCGTTGCCGGAAAAAGCAAACGCGTTGGAATACAAACCGTCAACATGATTCAGATTGAAAGTGACGCTGGCGTCGCCGCCGAAGGTAGACAGGATAGACGATACATCATTCCAGTTTATGTCACGGTATTCTTTCCAGTTGTTGGATCTAAACTGGAGTTCCGAGGAGCTTGTGGGGGAAAGGCGGTAATCAATACTGAAACGGGGCGCTCCGCCCGAGGAAAAATTAAAAGTCTGATTTAAAACCGGCGGGACGAGCTTGTCCTGTTTTTTCCCGTCCTGCGTAGCTCCGGCATCCGTTTCTTCCCAGGGAGCGCGGGGGGCGCCGATATTTTTCAGAGGATCCTCAACCGGTGTCTCGGTCTTCGATGAGCGGTTGCGCCGGTTCAAACCGCCCGTCTCAAGCGTGAGGGGAGTGCCGGAAATCACCCCGCTTATATTATAAATGGTAAACCGGTCGGGAGCGAAGAAATAGGTATTCGGTTCCCTGCCCCTGGGATCGGTATTGGGATACTTCAAACTTTCCTGTGACTGTAATTGCTTAAATGACATGGTACTGGTAATACTGGAAACGGAAAGCGATGTAACATAGGGGGCCAATTGCGAAATTGAGGGATTAAGGCTTCCCGATAACTGCCATTGATAATCGCCTACCATGTTTTCCGCGGCTTGTTCATCCATAGCCGCGCCCTGCTGAATCATGTTGACCCAATCCATTGATTCCGTGCGGTTCATAAAATCCCGGTCAACCCAGGGATCGGAATAATAGGGAAAGTTCAAAGACAGGCTGCCGTATTTTCCGTTAAGGGCGGTGTCCATCTTAAAACGGTAACGGAATGGAACCTCGGTGGAAAAAAGATTTGAACTGTTCCAGTCGCTGGTTCCGTCATAGCTGGGGGCAAACGGGGTAAATCCCGTGCCTAGCGGGACAATAGTACGGGTAAAGCCAAGGCCGAAACTGAGATTTACCGGATTAAGGATGCCGTATCTCGGTGTGTTAAGTTCCGCCCCGAGATGAGTTCCCAGATTGGTATAATAATCCACCATCGCTTTCAGGCTTGTGGTGTTCGGGTTTTGAACCTTTTTCCCTGTGCTGCGGAGAAACAAACCTTCGTGCTTTTTTTCCATATCGCTGCTGTTTCCCAGAATTTTGGTAAGCGAACTCTCGGAAGAGGAACTCGCCTTGGGCCTTCCCAAAATATAGGTGGTAGTCTGCACAAAATTCCCTTCCCTGGACCGGTAGCCGATTACCGGGTGGAAAACCACCTCGTCAGCGGGATAATAGAAAAAGGGAATATACAGAACCGGTATTTCCCCCACTTTGAGAACCGCGTTAAAAATAGCGAAATCGGAGCCGGGGAGCAGCCAAACCCTGGACGCCTCAAGGGACCAGAATGCCTCCGGATTATTGCCGTTGCCGATGGTCGCTTTGCTGAGAATCGTTACTTCCTGCTCATTCCTGGAAATTACGTTTCCCGCGAAACGGAAACTGGTACTCTCATTCGTAACGGAGCGCTCGGACACGCCGTTCAGGAAAACGCTTGACCAATTGTCAAGATTCACCGTAATGGAATCGCCCCGGAACGTTTCGACCGTGCCTTCCTGTTCTTTGATATACTCCACCCCCCCGCTGGCGGTAAGGATATTTCTGGTACGGTTAAAAAGTATTTCCCAGGCCTTGATCCGGTGAGTGGCGTCCGCGTCTTTCAAACTTACCCGTACATCCCCGGTGAGGCGGGCGTATTCTTCATCGACTACTTCAAGTTTGAAATATTGGGTGCTTCGGGCGGATTCAATCGTGATGATCTTGCGGGCGTCTTCTCCTTCCCCGGCGGGAAGGGGAAGGGTAAAATGCGCCCTGAGCCTTGAGACGAGATCGGTCCTGGTCCCTCCCTCGGAAAGGCCGAGACTCCGGCACCATGCGGCAAGTTCCGGAAGGGTTGAGGTGTTGATCTCCATTTCAATACGCCGCTGTTCCGGACTTAGCTCAGGAGCCGGCGGCGCGGACTCGGGGTCTGTCTCTGTCTCTGCCTCGGACGGACGGCCATTCTGGGCATACAGGCAGGGAGAAAGCAAAAGCATCAAGACAAGCAGCGCCATTGCCAGGCGGCAAGCCGCGCCCGCGGCAGGTTTACGCTTCATGAGTGTCAGCGGACCCGCTTCACCGCATTAGCCTTCCCGCGCGGCCTGGTAAACGGGCCGCAGGAAGGCGATTCAGGAGAATGCAAACGGTTTTTGTGCTGGTAATGAGCCTCCGCGGAGCAGCGCTCTGCGGTATAGTCGTTGGGTTGTATCGGAACGGAGGCTCGTTCGCAAGGAAATTTATTATACCGTCTGGTTTACTACCAAATTTTTGTAAGCGCTGCGTTATTTGAGCCGCGGCAGAGCCGCGGGGTACTACACCAGACTTTCGAATAACGGTCTTCGGCAACGGAACTAAAACTTTTGCGATCATTTTGAATCTCCCAAATCAAGCCAGATCAGCCGCGAGCGGGTTAAATGGCCCCCTTTTACGGTATTAGTTTATTTTCGGCAAAAATTAACCAAAAGATGACTGAAGAGGCGCAAGGCAGGAAAGATTTCAGCCATTTCGTGCGGTAAGCCGCGCAAACAGGCGCGGTCCCCGTGCGCCGAAGGGCGGCGCTACAGGCTTTCCCCGCCCTTTCTTTTCCCAATGGAGCCGGGATTTTCTTCCAGCGCCTTGAGTACCGCCGCGCCCATTTCCTGGGTACCGGCTATTTTTTCAGCGCTGTTTCCGCCGAGGCCGGCGATGTCTTTTGTACGCAGGCCCCTGTCCAGTACGCGGTTGACCGCGGCCTCCAGCGCGGCGGCCTCCTCTTCCAGGCTGAAAGCATAACGGAGCATGAGCGCTGCGGAGAGAATCGCCGCCAGGGGATTGGCTATGTCCTTACCGGCGATGTCGGGCGCCGAACCGTGGATGGGCTCATAGACGCCGGGAGGGGAGCCCGCGCCGGGAATACCCGCAAGGCTTGCCGAGGGCAGCATCCCGATGGAACCGGTAAGCGCCGACGCTTCATCAGAAAGAATATCGCCAAACATGTTCGAGGTAACAATCACATCGAACTGGCCGGGTGCGCGGATAAGCTGCATGGCGGCGTTGTCCACGTAGAGGTAACTTGTCTCAATATCGGGATAATCCTTTGAAACTTCCGCCGCCACATCCCGCCAGAAGCGGGAAGACTCCATCACGTTGGCCTTGTCCACGATACAGACTTTTTTCCTGCGAGCCGCGGAACTTGCGTAGCCGACCCTGAGAACCCGCTCTATTTCCTCCCAGGAATATTTTTCGGTGTCAAAAGCCGCGCCGCGCCCGCTTTCGATCCTTCCCCGCTCGCCGAAATAAATGCCGCCTGTCAGTTCCCGCACGATGAGCATGTCAAAAGCCGGCTTCCCTTCGACATTACTTGCGGCGAGAACCTCATCCTTGAGGGGACAGGCGGCCCGAAGCTGGGGAAGCAGCGCCGCGGGCCGCAGATTGGCAAATACCCCCAGGCCGGCGCGGAGTCCCAAAAGGCCCTGTTCGGGCCTGAGGCGGCCGGGAAGGGCGTCCCATTTGGGACCGCCCATTGCGCCTAACAAGACCGCGCCGCACTGCCGGGCCGCTTCCAGTGTTTCAGGCGGCAGGGGAGATCCGGTTTCATCAATGGCCCTGCCGCCGGCAAGCAGCTCAACATAGTTAAACACATGGCCGTATATATCTCCGACAGCGTCAAGCGCTTCCGTCGCCCGGGCAATTACCTCGGGCCCAACCCCGTCGCCGGGAATCACCGCAACCGAAAAGTTCATGTTATTTTTCCTTCATTGAACACGTTCCCGCTGTTTTCAATATCACCGATCAATTTATATTCAATAGAGTCTACCAGAGCGGCGCGGCTTGCGTCGATAATATCGGCGGAGACGCCCACGGTGTTCCAGGTGCGCTGGCCGTCGGTGGATTCGATAAGAACCCGTACCTGCGCGGCGGTAGCCTCCTTGCCGTCGATGACCCTGACTTTGTAATCCTCAAGCCTGACTTTCGCCAGATTCGGATAAAAGCGGAGCAGCGCCCGGCGGAGCGCGCCGTCCAGGGCGTTCACCGGGCCGTTCCCCTCGGCGGCGGCGATTTCATGCTGACCTTCTACCAGAATCTTGACCCAGGCATGGGAACAGGAAATGGTTTCTCCGGTGGGATGCTCGCTCATCACGCGGTAGGCCTCAATGCGGAACAAGGGCTTATAGCGGCCCAATTCCCGGCGGACCAGAAGTTCAAAACTGGCGTCCGCGCCCTCAAAGGCCCAGCCCTTCGCCTCAAGGCTTTTTATCTTTTCAGCTAACGCGATGGTAACCGGATGATCTTTGGTGATTGACGGGTCTATCTCCTTTGTCCTTTCGGCGATTGCGGAACGGCCGACAACTTCGCTCATAAGAAAATGCCGGTTGTTTCCTACCGCCGCCGGTTCAATATGCTCAAAAGAGCGCCGCACCTTGAGTATGCCGTCCGTGTGCATCCCTGCCTTGTGGGAAAAGGCGTGAGCGCCCACATAGGGCATATCATCGCTGATGCTTACATTGGCAATTTCCGCTACCCTGCGGGTTAGTTCCGAAACACGGATCAGCCTGTCATCGGGCAGGCAGCGCAGCTTTAGCTTGAGTTCAAGACTGGGAATAAGCGCGGCCAGCGCCGTATTGCCGCAGCGCTCCCCAAAGCCTACCAGCGTTCCCTGCACATGGGTACAACCCGCCTGTACCGCGCTGATCGTGTTGGCAAGGGCAAGACCGGTATCGTTATGGGCGTGAATACCGGTAAAAGCAGCGGGGACGCTTTCTTTTACGGCGCGCACCCCGTCCGCAACGGCATTGGGGAAAGCCCCGCCGTTGGTGTCACATAGCACGATTCGATCCGCCCCCGCTTCCAAAGCGGCCTGCACCGCGGAGAGGGCATAGGCGGCATTGGCGGCCCATCCGTCAAAAAAATGCTCCGCGTCGAAGATTACGATCCGGCCCTCGGCCTTGAGAAAAGCCACGGTCTCGGCGATCATGGCGATATTTTCCTCTGGCTCCACCTGAATTACGTCTGTTACGTGCAAATCCCAGCTTTTACCGAAGACCGTCACTCCCTCTGTTTCCGCGTCAAGGAGACTACGAAGCCGGGCGTCGTCTTTCACCTTCAGCCCTTTTTTTCTGGTTGGACCAAACGCGCAGAGCCTGGCGTTCTTTAACCTGAGCAGGGAAGCAAGCCGGAAAAATTCCAAATCCTTGGGATTACTCCCCGGATTCCCCGCCTCGATCCAGCTCACCCCCAGTTCATCCAGAGCCTCGGCCACGCCGAGTTTGTCCCTCACCGAAAAGACAATCCCCTCGCCCTGCGCCCCGTCGCGCAAAGTGGTATCGAGAATCTCAATATCCGGTCCTGCCGCGTTAGTCATTTTTTATTCCCAAATCCCATTCCATCGCGTTGATCGCCGAAATGTACGCCCTTATTGACGATTCTATTATATCGGTGGAAACCCCGCGGCCGTTCCAGTGGCGGCCGTTCAGGACGATTTTCACAACGGTTTCTCCCTGGGAAGCGGAGCCGCCGGTAATCGCGCCGATTTCGTAGAGTTCCAGTTCCGGCTCCCTGCCGATGATTTTGTTGATCGCCCTGAAAATAGAATCAATGGGACCGTCTCCCATGGAGACACGTTTTTCAAACTTGCCGTCCTTGCGCTGCAGGCGGATAACGCCCGACGCGCCCAAAGCGGAACCGGTGTTCACCGCCCAGTGATCGAGCTTCCATGTTTCGGGTACCGTCACCGCCATATCCATCACGAGAACTTCAATGTCACGGTCGCTCACCATTTTCTTTTTGTCCGCCAGATTCTTGAATTCGGCAAAGACCTTTTCAAGCATTTCGCCGTCCAGCGGAAGGTTCAGAGCCTTGAGGCGTTCCTCAAAAGCATGACGGCCTGAGTGCTTGCCCAGGACCATCCGGTTCAGGGGAATACCGACCGATTGCGGAGTCATAATCTCGTAAGTTTCCCGTTTTACCATAACGCCGTGCTGATGAATCCCCGCTTCGTGGGCAAAAGCGTTATCGCCGACGATTGCCTTGTTCGGCTGAATTTTTACGCCGGTCACCTGACTCACCAGGCGGCTCGCGGCGTAGAGCTGGGTACTGTCGATTCTGGTGTCGGCGGAAAAATAATCCTTCCGCACCCGCAGCCCCATGACCAGTTCCTCCAGCGAGGCGTTTCCCGCGCGCTCGCCGATGCCGTTGACCGTACACTCAACCTGATCGGCGCCGCTGACCACGGCGGCAATGCTGTTCGCCACGGCAAGGCCCAGGTCGTTGTGGCAGTGCACCGAAAACCCCGCCTTCTCCATGCCCGGTGTGTGTTCCCTGATATAACGGATGCGTCCGCCAAATTCGGCGGGCATCGCGTAGCCCACCGTATCGGGGAAATTCACTGTCCGCGCCCCCGCCGCGATTGCCGCGCCGAACACCTTGCAGACAAAATCAGGATCACTGCGGAAGGCGTCTTCAGCGGAAAATTCCACATCTTCGCAGAATTTTTTCGCGTACCGCACCGAGGCCGCCGCCTGTTCCAGCACCTGCTCCGGCGTCATCTTGAGCTTGTACTCCATGTGTACCGGCGAAGTGGCGAGGAACACATGAATACGCGGACTCGCCGCGCCGGCCAGCGCTTTCCTGCCCGCGTCAATGTCGCTTTCGCGGCAGCGGCAAAGCCCCGCCACCGTGCAGTCCTTGATAATTCCCGCGATAACCCGCACCGACTCAAGATCGCCGGGACTCGACGCCGGAAAACCCGCCTCAATAATATCAACGCCGAGTTTTTCAAGCCGCCTGGCGACCTCTATTTTTTCACTCAGATTCATGCTGCAGCCCGGCGCCTGCTCGCCGTCTCTCAGGGTGGTGTCAAGCACCCTGACAAGCCGTTTGTTTTCGCTGTTCATACTGTTTCCTCCTCAATATACTCCAGGCCGCAAATGGCTTTAACCCCATTCAGGCTCCGGGAAATGAGGCAAGACTGATGATTTCCCCGGGGGAAACCGGCCTTACCGTCTAGCTAATTAGTACGGATAAAATTAAAGGCAGGGAAATGGCAAGGGAAAGCAGAGTATCGCGCAAGACAGAATCCGCCGTCCGCGCAGCGCAAATGCCCGCGCGTACATCAGTGAATCCGCCTGATTGTCTGTCATTCCGTTTCAACACGCTTTTCTCTCCAGGTCCGCCATTCAGGACCTGGCTGATTATGCCAAAAAACAAAAATTTGCGCAAGGGGCTGTTCATGCTTTTGTTCATGTTCCCGATAAGAAACACCGGTGTTTTTTCATCGGGAACATTTCTGCAAATATTCCTCTATAAATAAATCAATGTCTCCGTCCATTACCGCCTGGATGTTGCCGGCTTCGGCCTTGGTACGGTAGTCCTTTACCATGGTGTAGGGCTGAAAGACATAGGAGCGGATCTGATTGCCCCAGGAGATGTCTTTTTTTTCCTGGGCGAAGCGCTCGTTTTCTTTTTCTTTTTCCTGGCGGTAGTATTCGTACAGGCGCGCGCGGAGCATGTCCATGGCGATGGCGCGGTTTTTGATCTGGCTGCGCTCGTTCTGGCAGGCCACCACAATGCCCGTGGGCAGGTGGGTAAAGCGCACGGCGCTGTCGGTTTTGTTGACGTGCTGGCCGCCCGCGCCGCCTGAGCGGTAGGTGTCCACCCGGAGGTCTTCGGGACGGATTTCCACCTCGATGGAGTCGTCGATGAGCGGGAAAATATACACGGACGCGAAAGAAGTGTGCCGCCTGGCGTTGGCGTCAAAGGGGGAAATGCGCACCAGGCGGTGCACGCCGGACTCGCCCTTGAGGCGGCCGTAGGCGTAGTCTCCTTCGATTTTGCAGGTCACCGATTTTATCCCGCCCTCGGCTTCCAGGCGGTCCACTTCCTCAACGGCGAATCCTTTGCGCTCGGCCCAGCGCAGATACATGCGGTACAGCATCTGGGACCAGTCGCAGGCTTCGGTGCCGCCGGCCCCGGAATGGACCGTGAGGAAACAGCCGTTCCGGTCCACTTCCCCGCCCATGAGTTCAAAAATATTCTGTTTTTCATAGCGGGCAGAGAGGTCCTTCCAGGCGCTTTCGATGCCGGCGCTTTCGCGCTCGTCTTTGGCCTCAACGGCAAGCTCGTACAGGGCCTCAAGGTCGTCCACTTCGGCGCGGAGTTCCTTCCACGGCAGGTAACGGTTTTTCAGCCCCTTAAGCTTGCCCATCGTTTCTTTCGCGGCGGCCGCATCGTTCCAGAAATTTTCCTTAAGGGTTTTCGCCTCAATTTCGGCTATGCGCTGTTCAAAAGAAGCGTCCTCAAAGACGCCTCCAGGTATCGTAGATTTTTGCCTTCAATTCCCCTATGGGTACGCCAAGTTCGCCTAATAACATAATATCTCCTTATCCAAGGATACCTTGAAAAGGCCGCCTTTTTCAAGGATAGTGTTGATAAGGAGAAACAGGCATGAAAACTCTTGGTTACTACAACGGTGAAATCGGCGAGATTGACGAAATGCGTATCCCCATGAACGACCGGGTCTGCTGGTTCGGGGACGGCGTTTACGACGCAGCCATTGCCGCCAACTATATTGTTTTTACGCTTGATGAACACATCGATCGTTTTTTTAACAGCGCCCGGCTCATGGAAATGACAGTTCCCGTCTCAAAAGCCGGGCTTGCGGAACTGTTGCGCTCTCTGGTTCAAAAACTGGAAAGCCCCACGCAGTTTGTCTACTGGCAGCTCACCAGGGGAACGGCGGACCGCGCGCACCGTTTCCCCGCGGGAAAGGCCAACCTCTGGGTAACGCTGCGCCCCCTCGCGCTGCCGGACCTGGGCAAAAAAATCAGGCTTATCACCGTGGAGGATACCCGCTTTTTCCACTGCAACATCAAAACGCTGAACCTGCTCCCCAACGTGATGGCCGCCGAAAAGGCAGAACGCGCCGGCGCTGAGGAGGTGGTTTTTCACCGGGGAGACCGCGTTACCGAGTGCGCCCACAGCAATGTCCACATCCTCAAAGACGGGATTCTCCGTACCGCCCCCACGGGCAACCTCATCCTTCCCGGCGTCGCCCGCGCCCACATTATCAGCCACTGTAAAAAGCTGGGAATCGGTGTTGAGGAGCGCGCCTTTACCCTGAAAGAAATGATGACCGCCGACGAAGTGTTCATTTCCGCCTGCTCGACCTTTTGCGCCTTCGCCGATCAAATCGACGGTATCCCCGTGGGGGGAAAAGCCCCCGAACTTGAGAAACGGCTCCGGGATTCGCTCATCGGCGAATTCAGGGAAGAGTGCGGGCTGTAATGGGCCGTTAGTCCAGGATTTCCAGTACCGTGTGCTTGCCGGTTTTGGCCGTAGCTGCCTGTAACACGGTCCGAATGGCCTTGGCGATGCGGCCGTGTTTGCCGATTACCTTGCCGATGTCGTCTTCGGCGACCCGGAGTTCTAAAATAGTGGATTTTTCACCCTCTACCACGGCAACCTGCACCTGGGCGGGGTCATCCACCAGGGATTTCGCGATGTATTCTATCAGATCTTTTTCCATTTTGTACCCTTTCACCTGAAACCGCCGCCGGCAATGCCGTCCGGCGGCCCGGCTTTCACTGTTATGGTTTCACAAAGGCCGCTATTTTACGGCGAGGTTCTTTTTGTTGAAAATTTTGCGCACCGTATCGGTTACAGTGGCGCCTTTCTCAAGCCAAGCCTTTGCCTTTTCGGCGTTAAACTCGATCTGCTTGTCTTCAGCTTCAATGGGGTGATAATACCCCAATTCCTCGATGGTTTTCCCGTCACGGGGTTCCCGCTTGTCCATAACCACAATGCGGTAATAGGGGCGTTTCTTCGTTCCGAACTTCTTGAGCCGTATTCTGGCGCTCATGATTCCTCCTCAATATGTGAAACTCACGGGCTTTCGCTTTCGGAGTTTTTTCGCGCAAAACCGTGTCCGGCGGCACGGAAGTTCATTGTATATAAATGGAGGCGGTTCGTCAATGCCTGTTGCGCAGGGTATCGGCGTATTTTTTCGG
>JAISYA010000104.1 GCA_031270205.1 Treponema sp. | reverse complement strand
GAGCGCCAGAATTACTTCTCTTGCACTGTAAACCGTAAGAAAGCGCAGGGTCTTGACGTGGGCGATGCGGTTTACAAAAGTTCGAAGCGCAGCATCGCTTTTGTTTCGGGCGCACTTTTTCCACATCCCCTTGATGTACTCAAGCTGCGCGAGGTTCGCCATGCCCTTTTCTTCCGGGTGTACCCGGCGTGGGGCTTGTTCAAAACCATTCCCGCGCATAGCTCGGAGTACCGCCGTCAATTGCCGCAGGGTCATATCCGCGCAGGATTCCTTGCCGCAAATGCCGTCCAGAAAAGCCCGGTATGCGTCATTGGAAAGCCCCATTTTTGACTTGCCGACATGGATGAGTTGAATTAGCTTTTTCCGCCTGTTTTCTGTTGTCTCCGACCTCATTTTAATTCCCCTGTAAAGCCCAGGGCTGTACAGCCCTGGGCCGTTCCTATCAATCATCGAGTGTTTCCCCGTCTTGCCTTCTTGGAGCCGTTTTTAAGGGATACCGGGTCATGTACTGCTTCATGGCAAAGGCGGCAAAAACGTTAATGTTTCCAAGTTGTTTTTCCGTAACATAATCCTTAATTTCTCGGTAATTATTCACGGCCACCTGGATCACCTGCTGATCGTCAGTTATCTCAGGCTTCATATCCTCTTTGAGTCCGCGCAGCAGGAGATAACGGGCAAGAACGGAAGGCCGGACAAATCCATCCTCCTTCGCCTTGCGCCGTAACGTTTCCATAGTTTCATCCTCAAAGGTCAAAGTCATTTTGACACCCATGTGTTCCCCTCCTGTTTTTTACAATGCGTTCACTACATCCGCATCCACGAGATCGGCTCCGAGTTCCGCCGCCTCGTTCATGGCCCGGCGCGTCCAGTTGTTGATCAAAAGCGGATACGCCACCGAATAGACCACGCCGTTCCGCGTCTGCCGCCGCAGCTTCGCTGCCAGGGCTTCACATCCGCTGTCGTCAACAATGGCCTTCCGCTTTTTGCCGAGCCGCCCGAATTTGATGTCCAGGTACGCCGCTATATCCGCGCCGGAACCAAGCGGTTCTATTTCCAGGATTTCCATGCGCCGGATCACTTCCCGCGCCTCCCAGTTCTTGCTTTCATCAAGTTTGGCCCTGAGTTCCACTTGGCCGATCAATGCGATAGAAAGGAGCTTTTTGAAACCATCCTCCATTTCCCAAAAACGCTTGAGATATTTCAGAGTCTGGATGTTGAGGTCATGGGCCTCCTCGATCATCAGGATGTGGCTGTACCCGGAGCGACTGGAGTTGGTGAGGATGCGCTCTACCTGCCGGGCCTTCCCCTCAAGGGTACGCCGGGGCGTTTCGGTGGAGCAGTCGGCGATAATGGCATCGCAGATCGTGCCGGTGGTGAGCCTGGTTTTATCAACGCACCGGGGCGCGATAACCCGTACCTTCCCGCCCTCTGCCGTCATGCGGTCGATAGCGTAACGCCGGATGGTGGTTTTTCCGCTCCCGCTCTCGCCAACCAGAGCGACCATGCCCCCCGCTTTTGCGGCTTGCAAAAGATACTCGGCCACAAACCGGGTATCATCCGTCAGGTATACGTCATCCGCCTTTACCACATCCCCGGCAAAGGGGTCTTGGGTAATACCGAATTTCTTAAAACTTTTCATGGTCAACATGATTACACTCCTTATGCAATTTTTGTTTTCCGATCCCCTGCCGGGATTTCCACAACAGGGGCCGCCGCCGTGTCGCCCTCAATAACCCATCCTTTGGTATTGATGGAAGGCTCGGGCTTCGGTTTACGGGCTTTGATAAAATCGTCAACAATCCTAGTGGGCGCCCCTTCAGGGTATTGTTCCCGCAGAGTGTTGATGAAACCTTCCGGCACTTCTCCGCATTCCGCCTTGACCCGCTTGGCCGCCTCCACCGCGCTGATGATGATCTCGTGGGTATGTACGGTTTCCGCAACCTCGATGGGCGTACCGGCGCTCTGCCGCATGAAAGGATTCTCCGGCTGTATGAAACTGTGGGCAGGCCCCATAACGGCGGCCAGGCCGGGCGATTCTAAAACCTTCCCGGCTGTTTCCCGCGTCGTGTCTTTGGGCCGCTTGTATTCCTTGCCGTAAACCGGGGCCGTTACGTCAAATCCGGCTTCGTCAAATACTACCGGCGCAAGCTCAAAGCTCTTTTCTTTCCCGCCGTTTTCATAACTGGCAATGCAAAGGAAACTTTGTTTCCCCGGTTCTTCCGTAACCAGGAGGGGCTGGAGCCGTAATTCCATGCCCACCAGGATTCCCGGCAAATCCCGGACGCTGTACTTGAGGGAACGCCCGGCCCTGGGGTGGACGATGCTCACCGTCAAATCCCCGGCTACTTTCCTGGTCTGGATGCCATTGGCAAAGACCTGGCGGCAGGTTTCCTTATCCGGGAGTTCCCGCAGTTTTTCTTTCGGGATACGCTGCCACAAGGTACTGCGGCTTTCACGGATACCGCCGCGCTTCAGGCGGGTGTCAAGGCCGTTAATCAGATTGGCGTTATACGCCGCGTACCAGCGTTCCGCCGTTTCGTTTAACTCTTCAATGCTGTTCACCGGCTCGAAACGGAGACGGCATTCAAACTGCGTCTCAACTAAGTTGTTGCCGTTCTCAACCTGGCCCTTGGCGCGGGGGTTCCCCGGCAGGTGCGGCACGGTTTTAACGCCGAAGGCTTTAAGCGCGTTGCTGGTTGCCCTGGCGATATTCGCCGTGCCGCAGTCCCAGATTAAAAGTTCCGGCACACCGTGAAACACGTTGACGTTGCTTTTCTTTTTGCCCCATGCGTACAGCAGGAAGTCGTACATATTCGCCGCCGTTTCGCCCATCGCCGCGTAGTAGCGGACGCACAGGCTGCCGGAGTAGTGGTCGGTCAGCACGTAGCGCCAGCACTTCAGTTTCCCTTCCAGGAAGTTTTTGTTTTTGTACAGTTCATCGTCTCCGATAATGCGCATCTTCGATGCGTCTTGTTTCCCGCCCGGCGCGAAGTAAATCAGACACACGGACGGATCGGCCTGGTGTACCTGGTTCGGATACTCGGTGCGCATGGCCTGGTGCGGAGAGGGAACCCTGCTGTCGGCCACCGCCAGATGGTTTTCCCGGAGCAGTTCCCGCAGGCGGCTGTCGCCTACCGGTACGGCGAGGCCCCGCCCCTCCAGGATTGACCGGGCCACGTTTACCGGAAGGGTCGCCTTGCCGTTTTTGCGGACGCACTGTTTGAGCATTTCCCCCACGGCGGCTAAAAGTTCCCCGTCCAGCGAGGAGTCCCCGGCGTCTTTGCGCTTCGCGCGGCCGGAATCCCACCCGTTTTCTTTCAGGACTTTATACGCCTTGGGGGTCGAAAAGGCAAACATACGGCGCATTTCGGCGACAACCGCCCTGCGGCCGGCGTTGGTCACGGCGGCGTTCATCAGGTCAACGTACACCCGGTACATGCTACGCCTCCTCCCCTCCCGGAAGGTCGCTTATCCGCCAGTCCGCTATCGGCCCCGCGTTTTCCACTTCGTTCTCCCACGCCTCCCGCAATTCGGTGAAAGTCCGCTCCTCTCCGTCAAACATCCTGAGCCAGTCGGAAAAGATCGGAAGAGCACACGTCTGAACTCCAGTCACTCCATTGCA
>JAISYA010000082.1 GCA_031270205.1 Treponema sp. | reverse complement strand
CTGAGGAAAATGAGGATGGAAAAGAAACGGGTCAGCGCCAAACGCCGGATGATGCACGCCGCCCTGGATTCAGATTTCCTGTATGAGGCCTTGTTCTCAGAGTAAACGCCGATGCCCTGGCTCTTCCCTTTTACCGCTTCCCTGTGCTATTGTAAACGCGGAGGCCGTCATGTCCGCAACGTTAAAAGGGCGTTCCCTGCTCACCTGGCTGGATTACACCGCGGAAGAAATCAGCTTTTTGCTGGATTTTTCAAAACAAATCAAAGCCGAAAGCGCAAGCGGCAAGGTATTTCAGCGCTTCACCGGCAAAACCATTGCCCTGCTTTTTGAAAAACGTTCCACGAGGACCCGCTGCGCGTTCGAGACCGCCTTCGGCGAGGAGGGAGGCCATCCGGTGTTTCTCTCCACCGCGGATATTCAACTTGGCGCAAAGGAATCGGTTGAGGATACGGCGCGGGTGCTGGGCAGGATGTTTAGCGCCATCCAGTTTCGGGGCTTCAAGCAGGAAACGGTGGAGATACTGGCGAAATATGCCGGAGTGCCGGTGTACAACGGCCTCACCGACCGCTTCCACCCCACGCAGGCCCTGGCGGACATTATGACGCTCGAAGAGAGTTTCGGACCGTCCAGGGGCAAGAGTCTCTGTTTTGTGGGGGACGGCCGGAACAACGTGGCCCGCTCCCTCATGGTGATCTGCGCCAAACTGGGACTGCGCTTTACCGTGGTAACGCCGCCCGAACTGAACCCCGACACGGCCCTGTGCGAACAATGCGGCGCGCTGGCCGCCGCGTCCGGCGCGGTACTAAGCGTCACCGCGGACACTGCCGCCCTTGCCGGCGCGGACGCGATCTACACCGATGTCTGGACCTCAATGGGCGAGGAAGACCGCAAAGAAGAACGCCGGCGGCTCCTCTCCCCCTACCAGGTGAACCGGCCGCTGATGGACAAAACCGGCCGAAAGGACAGCATATTCCTCCACTGCCTGCCCGCGGTCAAAGGCGAGGAAGTTAGCGCCGACGTGATCGACGGCCCCCAAAGCCGCGCCTGGGATCAGGCGGAAAACCGCAAGCACACCATCAAGGCGATAATGCTGGCGACCCTGCTGTAGCGGAGCGCGGCCCTCCCCGGCAGGCTGCTATTCGTCCGCTTCCTGAATCTTGAACGTTTCCCTGGCTTTGATCACGTCGTCGGCAATGCGGCCGGAGATCGGCGCGTAGTGGTCAAAAGCCACGCTGAACGAACCGGTGCCGGAAGTGATAGAACGCAGGTCTATCGAATACCGGAGCAGTTCCGCCTGGGGAACCTCGGCGTGGATTTCGGCGATGCCGCCGGATGAATCCTGGCCCAGTATCTTGCCCCGTTTGCCGGACAGATCGCTCATCACGTCCCCCAGGTATTTTTCTTCCACAAAGACCGTGAGATTCATGATCGGTTCCAGCAGGGTGGGATTGGCCTGGCGCATGGCGTCACGGAAGGCGTTACGCGCCGCCAGTTTGAACGAAAGCTCGGAAGAGTCGACCGGGTGATACTTGCCGTCCACAATTTTCACTTCCACATCAACAACCGGATAGCTTGCCATAGTGCCGTGGGCCATGCCCTCCACTACGCCCTTTTCCACGCCGGGAATGTAGTTTTTGGGGATGGCGCCGCCGAAAATGGCGTTGACGAACTGGTAATTCGCGCCGCGGGGCAGGGGCGCTATTTCCAGCAGCACTTTGCCGTACTGGCCGTGACCGCCGGTCTGCTTTTTGTGGGTGTATTCGGCAGCGGCCTTCCTGGTGATGGTCTCCCGGTAGGCGACCTTGGGGATGTGTGTCTCGATCTCTATCTTCTGATTGTTCTTGATTTTCTCCAGGATGATGTTGATCTGCAATTCACCCATGCCCGAAATAACCGTCTCCTTGGTTTCGGCATTAAAGTTGTAGCGGAACGTTTTGTCTTCTTCCGCGGCGCGTACGAGGAATTCGCCGAGCTTGTCGTCGTCTTTTTTTGCCGTCGCGTTCACCGCCACCGAGTGTACCGGCTCGGGCAGACGCAGGTGTACAAAATTGAAGCCCCCGTCCGCCGCGGCGATGGTGTCGTTGGTTTTAAGGTTGGGCGACTTGGTCATGATTCCCACATCTCCGGCGAACAGTTCTTTTACCTCTTCCAGTTTTTTCCCCTGGCAGGTGTAGAGTTTGCCGATCCGCTCTTTTTTGTGCTCCGAAACATTGAACGCCTCGGAATCGGCGGCGAGTTTACCGCTGATAATTTTGATCCACGAGAGTTTTCCCGAAAACTGGTCGTAGGCGGTTTTGATAACGAGCGCCGAAAGGGGCTTGTCCGGATCCAGGGGGACGGTCTGCTCCTTGCCTTCGGCGTCCAGAACCAGGTCTTTGGCGGTCCGGGCGTCCGGTCCGAGATTCGCAATAAAATCGATCAGGGGGACAATGCCGGAATTTTTAAGCGCCGCGCCCGCAAAAGCCGGCACATACTTGTTTTCCGCCAGGGCCTCAATCAGGCCCTTTTGCATTTCATCAGGGGAAAGGGCGCCTTTGTCGATGTAATGCTCCATCAAAGTGTCGTCGCCCTCGGCGGCGGCCTCTATCAGTTTTTCCCGCGCGGCGGCTACCGTGTCCCTGAACTCATCGGGAATGGGGCCTTCTTTCTCAATCGCCTCGCCCTGGACAAAATAAGCTTTTCCGTGGAGCACGTCAATGACGCCCTTAAACGCCCCGCCGCTCCCCATGGGCAGGGTTACCGGCACGGGATCAACCTTGAATTTTTCTTTTATGTCGGCCAGCGCCTTGTCGAAATCAGCCTGGTCGTTGTCCAGCTTGGTAACGAATACGCCGCGCGGTTTCCTTCTGCCGTCCAGATTCCGCCAGAGTTTGATGGTCTCAATCTGAACCCCGGAGCGGCCGTCTACGGCGAGCAGGGCGAATTCGGCGGCCCGGAAACTCAAAATCACGTCGCCGGTAAAATCCGCCGATCCGGGAGTATCGAAGATGTTGATCTTCGTCCCGTCCCGTTCGATATGGCCTAGGGCGGCGTGTATTGAAATCTTCCGCTCAATTTCCTCCGGGCTGGAGTCGCCGACGGTTTTGCCGGATTCTACGGTTTCCGCCCTGGGGATGACTCCCCCGGCAAACAGCAGGCGCTCAAAAAGGGTGGTCTTGCCGGTCTGTCCGTGACCAGCGATAGAGACATTTTTGATAAGATCGGTAGT
>JAISYA010000075.1 GCA_031270205.1 Treponema sp. | reverse complement strand
AGGCACTTTTCCGGCATATGTTTTACCAGATTTATCAACGCGGCCAGTTTGCTGTCCATAAGCGACTCCTTATCTTCCTCCAGGGTATCATACTGCCCACTTGCTTGTCAACCCTTTTTGCGACTATCACCGATATTTTATACACTCGGACAAAATTTGCCAGCCAATTGCACATAACTACCTTGCATGCGCCGCCCCCTGCCGGCCGGGACGGTGCAATCATCCTCAGCGAAAAGTGATCACGGGGAAAAAACCGGTTTCGGTCTAAAAAAACCTCGTCAGATACGTGGACAGCCAGGGCGCATAGGTCACCAGGAACACCACCGCCAGATGTATGGCCAGGAACGGAAATACATAACGGCATATCTCTACAAAAGACTTTTGAAAACGGTACGAGGCCAAAAAGAGGTTCAGCCCTACCGGGGGAGTTAAAAAACCCACTTCCAGATTGACGATGAATATTATCCCCAGATGTACCGGATCAACGCCGTACGCCTGGCCCAAGGGAACGACCAGGGGCAGCACGACGAGAATGGCCGAATAAATATCCATCAGGCAGCCTACCACGAGAAGGCTCAGGTTGAGGAGCAGCAAAAAAACAAATTTTGATGAAATGGCGCTTTGCATCCATTTTGCCAGGTTCGACGGCGCCTGGGTGTCCACGATGTAGTATGAAAGGGCTTTGGCCATGGCCAGAATCGAGAGTACACCGCCGATTATGGGAATGGCCTTAATAAACACCCGCTTGACATCGCCGAGCTTAATGTCCCGGCGGATCAACACTTCGACGATAAAAATGTACAGCGCGGCGGCCGCGCCGATTTCCACCAGGGAAAGCAGGCCGGTAAAATAGCCGGCGATGAGAAGCCCCGGCAGCAGAATCTCGAAAGCCGATTCCCGCAGGCCGGCAAGAGCCTTCCGGCCGTTAAAGCGTTCCACCGGTATCCTGATCCGTATCGAGGCGACAACGCCAAAAATGATCATCGCTCCCACAAGGATCAGGCCCGGAATTATCCCCCCCAAAAACAGGTGAAAGATATTGGTCTGGGTAGCAGCCCCCACGAGGATCAGCGGGAGGCTGGGGGGAAAGAGAAGGCCGATGCTTCCCACCGAGGTCAAAAGGCCGATGGAGAATTTTTCGGGGTACCGTATGTGTTCGCTGAGAATCGTGTAGAGGATTCCTCCCAGGGCAAGGATGGTAACTCCTGACGCGCCGGTAAACGAAGTGAAAAACGCGCAGATGATCACCGCGACGATGATGATGCCTCCGGGAATCCAGCTAAAGAGGCTGCGGAAGGTATTGACCAGCCGCTCCCCCGCCCTGCTTTCCGAGAGAAAAAAGCCTACCATGGTGAACAGCGGTATGGCGATGATGTTCGTACTGGTCAGCGAAGAATAAATATCCGCCGCAATCGAATCCATTTCACCCCCCGCGGCGTGGAGCAGGAGCAGGGCCAGCCCTCCCATGACCACAAAGAGCGGGGTCCCTCCCAGGGCCGCAACGAGAAGCAGGATCGTCAAAGGAACCTTGCTGTAATAGGCCAGCAAATAAAAGAAGTCGCATATATCAAAAACAAGGTCGGGCATATCAAAGCCCCAGATAAATTTGCTGATTACCGGAAACGAGGCCAGAGTTCCCAGGACTATGGCCAGTATGGGGAACAGGGTTTTCCAGCCCGTAAAGCCGCTTCTGCGGGCAAAGCGGAGCGCCATCACGCCGTAGCCTACGGGAAGGATCAGCGCGAAGACCCGGTCCGGAATAAAGCCGATGATCCTTCCCTCAAGACCGATTTTAATGAACGGGAGGGAAGTCCAGGCGATAACCGTTACTACCAGCGCGGAGATAAGGTTGGCAGCCTTTTGCAGCCGCTCCTTGAGACGCTCGCTGGAGAAATGCTGCACCAGGGCAATGGACAGGTGATCGCCGTTTCTCGTGGCGATCATTCCCGCGAGGATGCCCACCAGCAGCAATTGCTGCGCCATCAGCCCCGACGAAGCGGGCACTCCGGTCTTGAACACAATCCGCGCTACCGCTTCCGACGCGGGAAGCAGGGCCAAAACGCTGATAAACACCACGCAGAGTATATCTTCGAGCCGGTGCAGCCAGGGTGTTATCCTTCCCGAACTTTTTCCGCTTACGCTATCTTCAGGCATAACTCAGCGTCCTCTCCGGTGATCCTCTAGTACGGCCTTGATTTTCTGATACAGGTCCCGGTTAAAAACGGTCCCCACGAGGTTTCCCTCATAGCGGGCCATATCGTCATACCATTCCCTGGCCTGAGCGGGACTTGTCTCGCAGACCGTGAGGCCGTATTTTTGCATAGTGGAAACAGCCTCGGTCTCCAGTTTGGAAATGGAATTTTCTATTTCAGTTTCAATCCGTTTGCAGATCGCCATCAGCCGGTTTTTGTGCCGGTCAGGAATTCGCCGCCACGCGGTGTTGTTCATCAAAATGCCTCCCATGAACGGGGAGACGTTTATCGAAGTCATGTTCTTCGCCACGCCGAAAATCTGATAACCGGCGACCGCGATGGGACTCTGCCATATCACGTCAACCATGCCGCTGTTCAAAGAGACCAGGATATCATTCAGATTGAGCGGAACTATTTGATAACCCATGGTCTTAAAGGCCTGCATCATTTCCAGTTCGTTCGGACTGGCGCTTACCTTCAATTTCCGCATATCGTTGGGAACATACACCGGGGACCTGGAAAAAATCTTGATCCAGCCCGCCCTTGCCCAGGCCAGGGTAACAAATCCGTTTTGCTGCATTTTCGCGTCCAGTTCGCCCTTGAGCTTGCCCAGCACCGCGTTGAGTTCCGCGTCGGTACGGATCAGGAAGGGATAACTCAGGGTCATTACCTCAGGGGTCACCGAATTAAGGCCGATGCTGGTAAAAACCGCCGCCTGAATTTGATTCATCCTCAGCTTGCGCAGCACCTCGGCCTCGTCGCCGGCGACGCCGTTATGGTACACCACCAGTTCCACCTCACCGTTGGTCGCCCGTGACCACTCGCTGGACAGACGGTTAATGGCCTCCCCCCAGGGGGTATTTTCCGGAACCATTGAGGCTAGTTTTATCGTGATCCTGCGCTGGGCAAAGAGAGGAGACGCCGCAAGGATCAGGACCAGGACCGCCGCCGCACGGCGGAACCTATGATTTTGCATAAAACACTCCTTTAATCAGCCCGGCAAAGCCGGGGAATTTCCTGGATTTCAATCCTCTTCATCCCAGTCTTCACCGGTATCAAAATCAATAAAAAACAGACCGGCGGAGTCCAGCAGAAACCGCGCCTTCCGCTGTGCAATAATATTGATCAGCCGGTTGGAAGGGTCGGCGTCGGGATCGACGGCAAGAGCGGAGTCGAGGCACGCCTTAAAAGTATCATAATCCTGGGCGGGAATACAAACAACCTGGGCGTAGGAGACATAAGGCCCTGCCGAGAGGCCCTTCGATTTTTCCAGCGCCCTGCGGTAGTGGGTTTCCACCCTGGTCTTGTCACCCCCCATGCTTTCGGGAACTGAAGCGTAAAACAGGACATAAAAATCGTCCAAAGCGCCATTATTAAAATCCGGGTCAAGTTCATAAGCACGGTTAACCAGAGCGAAAAATTCCGGCACCCGCACCCCCAGGTCCATGTCAAAAGGATTGAGGGAAAAGGCCGAAAGTCCCGCTGCGGCGGCCCAGTACAGGTCGGGCACGTCAGCTTTTTTCACTTTCGCGAGTGTTTCCGGCAGCGCGCCTTTGTGAAAAGCGCCGTCAAATCCGGAATACTCGTTCTCCAGGCCCCGGTACAACAGATCAAGCCCCCGGAGGTAGAGTTTTTTGGCCCGCTCCATAGCCGCCTGACGCTGAGCGTGCAGATGCCGCGGCATCATCTCCGCCGGCCCCTGGACAAAGGCGTTGGCGTACATTACAAACAGGGAACCGGTGGTACGGAGCAGGCCCCGGTGGTCGGGGTTGACCGCCAGCAGGGACTCGTACATTTTGATGGCAAAGGGGATGGCGTCCCCCACCAGTTCCGGATCCGAGTCCCCTGTAAAAACATCGGCGCTTCTTCCCTCGGCGGAAAGGGCGTTGGAGACGGCCCGCATCGCCATTTTATTGACCGAACAAGCCGCAAAGCACAGGCAACAAAGGGCCGCAAAGGGTATGAACAGGACTTGGCTTTTCTTCATCCTCACTACTCCTATATAATTATATCATATTGAGGCCGCCTTGCAACAGGCGCATTGCTTCACCTTAAATCTTACCCTGGCAGTTTGCTGCGTTTCGCACGTTATAATCCCCAAAAATCGCCTTCAGGCGATTTTTACCCTGCAAACCGCAGGCTGCTTTTGGCAGCGCTGCTTTAGCGGCCGGCAGCCTCTTATGTGTGTTTTTCCTGAAAGAGGGAAACACGGACCCAGGGTAAGATTTTTACATGAGGAATGGAATCGCGCAATGTATAAAAAGCTCCATGCAAAACCTCGCGTCGTCAGGGGCGCGGCGGGTCCCATAACGCGGAATAGCAGCGGGCATAAAAAAGCCTGGCAACTTCCTACTTTCCCACCCCTCAGGGGGCAGTATCATCGGCGTTAGAAGGCTTAACTTCCGTGTTCGGAATGGGAACGGGTGTGACACTTC
>JAISYA010000044.1 GCA_031270205.1 Treponema sp. | reverse complement strand
CGGCTTGGCAGCTTCCCAGAACGCATCGGTTATTTCCCATGAGTGCTGTTGTTTCATTTTCCCCTCCTGGTTCCATATCGGCATTCAGGGGGGAATTATTTAGGGACAAGCCCTTAGTGTGGTAACTTCATCATTCTACATTAGGAGTTGAGGTTTTTCAATTACTTGCTTGTTCTATTTTGGACACTAGTGATCCCAAGTATATGATGCGCAAGCAACCGCCTATGGCGCCAGGCGCCGTTTCACACCGCAAAGAAGAAGTCGAGCAGTTTTTAACTCATGTTACGCAAGAGAATAATAACCACAAGCCGTTCAAAAGACGGCACCCCCCCGCCGCGTTATGTTCGCATCACGTAACGGAGGCCGTTTACTATCTGCTCCAAAAGGAAAAGGCCGCCTTCAGCGCCGAAGAGGGTTTTTTCCGTTACATCAACGTATCCCAGTGAGGGAAGGGCAATTTCTATGCCGCAGAATTTTTGCCCGTAAAGACGGGCCGCCGAAATGGTATTGCCGTCAGCCAGCAGAATCTGTGCGGGCGTTTCCAGGATTGAATTTGTCAGGGCTTCCCCGTGATTCACGGAGTCCAGAAAACCGGAGAGCTTTTTTGTGAATACCCCGTCGCCGCCGGGCAGAACCGAAACCGCCGCGGGGATCATGCCCAGGTAGGTACAGAGCCACCTGGTAAGCGCGTATGCCGCGGAACTGTCGGCCTTGACGGAAAAGAGGCAGCCCCTGGGCATACCCAGAAGCGAAGAAAAGCGCGAAAGATGAAGGTAGGCCCCGGCACGGGCGGCCTCAAGCGCGGTATCGGCCTGGCCGGAAGAAACGCCGAAATAGCCGCAGATTTCCTTTATGAAACTTTCTGTACTGTAAAAGCCGATAGGCGGGCCTTCAGCGGGAATGATATACGGCAGGGCAAAACGTTCCTTGAGGTATTCGGCGGTTTCCGTTCCATATTCGGGATAGACGACAACGTTCAATGCCGCGGAAGGAATGTTTTTCATCACTTCAACCGGATCGCCTGCGCCGGGAGCGGAGATCGTTTCAATGCCGCAGCGTTCAAGCAGGGCCTTGATGGTTTTATAATTGCTGCCGAAGTATTTCTGATAAATCGAAAGCCCGAGTACATTAACCGCAGGCTTGTTTTTCCGGGGGCTTTTTTCCAGTTCAAGAACGTCCAGTATTTTCAGCATCGCCTTTTCGTAACCGGAACCGAAACTGCCGGAAAAGCCTGAGTTTTCCAGGGCAAAGCAGGGGACTCCCCCCCTCCTCTCCCCGGCGATCAATCTGTCAAGGTCGTCGCCGATAAGCGCCGCGCCGGGGGAATTAACCACCGCGATAAGGGCGTACTTTTTGCCCGCAGCCATTCTGAGTATGCTCGACAGCTTTTCCCCGGAACCGAACACATAGTCATGGCCGTCAAGGTAGGTTGCAGGAATACGGGGCTGGCCGAAGAAGCCTTCGGAATATTCAAGCGGGCTGTAGGTAGCGTGCCTCATAAACTGGCTGTCCGAAATGGCGCTGTGGTAAAACTTGCACCCCGTAGGGCCGTTGAGAATGGTACACCCGTCCCTGACGCCTTCTACGGCGAAAAGCGCGCCGGAGAAACTGTCAGGCGCGATATTTTCGGTATAAAAACTCATCGTCCCTCCAGCCTTCCTTCAAATTCATTTTCATAATGCCCCCCCAGCGTTCCGCCAGCCTCAGCCCCGAAAAGAAACCCGCCGGTGGGCTTAAAGGTATGGTGTCCGCAAAAGCCGCAAGCTCCTGATCCTGGGAGCCGTAGTTGGTAAGGTACAGATCGGGCCTCACACGGCTTAAGTCTTCCCGGCGTTTGTTGTTGTCGTAGGGAACCCGGAGTTCCCGAATCTGAGCGGCGAATTGGGTTTTGAAGTTATTGTCCTGGGAATAATTGAGGATCCCCACAAAGGCAATTTCCATGGAAAGATCCAGGGCGGCGCCGAGGATCCAGTCGATGTCCTGGTTATAGGTGATAACCATGAGGCGCTTTCCCGCAAGATGGGGCCGCAGCTTTTCAATACCCAGGCGGTAGCGTTGTTCAAAATCGGCGATAAGCGCTTCGGCTTCCCCGGCGTTTTTGTTAAAATACCCGCCCAGTTTCCGCACCCAGTTACAGCTTTCCCGGAAACCGATGGGAAAAGGATCGTCGAGAAATTCCGCGCCGTATTCATGCTCAAGGAAACTCCTCACGGCGCGTCCCATGTAGTCGCCCCAGGCCAGAATGTTGAGCCGCCCTTTTTTGAAACGGCGTATTTCCTCCGGCGAACTCTGGCAGATAAAGCGGCAGTTTAGCTTTAAGCCGAAGCGGTCAAAAATTTCTTTTCCAAAGGCGAAACTTTCAGCCAGGGCGTTGGTTTCTGATTTTTCGGCCACGATGTTGACGGTGTTGTCCTCGGCCTCAAGGGTGTTGTCGATAAGGGCTTTGCCGATTTCTATGTAGGCCATGATGATGCCCTGAAGGTAGTCGCCGGCAATGTTGCCGTCCGCGAGAATCGGCACGATCCGTGTTTTGCCGTCTTCGAGATCCAGTACCCCGCGTATGTTGTCGCCTATGATGCCGCTGGGGCAGGTGGTCAAAATAAAAATGACTTCCGGCGGGGCGGCGCCGCGGTTTTGTTTAACTTCGATGATCTTTTTCCGCAGTTCCCCAAGGCCGCCGAAGATCATAACCCCTTCGTTCATTTCCGAGGAGACCACCGGCGGCGCCGACATGTAGGGCAGGACGATTCCCCGCTCCAAAAGAAAACGCCGCGAAAGGGACGTGATGCTCTGGTAGGTGATGTGGGCGCAGCTTTCCGGCCCGTGGGCGATACTGACGCTGGAGCCGATTTGGGTGCTTATGCTCATTGCGCCGGAAAAAGCGCAGCCGTAGAGGGGCTCCCGGTTCACCAGGCTTTTTGAAAAGTAAGACGGTTTTGTTTCTTCCTCTTTTAGGGCTTTTTGGGCTTTTTGGGAATGTGCATCTTCACCGGCAGTTTGAGGGGCGGAAACAAAGGGCGTAAGTTTCGGCCTTCCGAGGATTTTCTCTTCAAGCTCCTCGTCCAAAAGAGGCCGGGCCGGATACAGTTCATGGCTGCTGAAAACAAAGCGCGCAAGTGTTTTGAATTTAAGCGCCTCAGAGGACTGGGGAAAGGCTTCCACAAGGCATCTGCCCTGGGCCTCGCTTTGGGAAAACAGATCGCTCCGTTCAAAAGTTTCAAGCAGCGGAAGGCCCGCGGCCTCACAGAAACGCCGCACCCGGATAGCTTCTTCTTCCAGCCCCCGTGAATTGAGGATCACGCCGCCGGCCCTGCCGGAACCGCTGTCGTAGTTTTTCAGCCCCCGCAGGATATTGTTGGCCGCATAAATCGACATAAACTCGCCGGAACTGATAAGGTACACCTTTTCGGCATAATCCCGCCGTATGGGCACGGCAAACCCGCCGCATACCACATCCCCCAGAACATCGTACACCACCGCATCGTACTGCCGGTTTTTCAAACCCAGGCGTTCCAGGAGTTCAAAGGTGGTCAATATCCCCCTGCCCGCACAGCCCACCCCCGGCTCCGGGCCCCCCGCCTCGACGCAGTCCACGCCGAAAGCGCCCCGGCGAACCACGTCCGCAAGACGGCACTTGTCGGGACTGGTTTCTTTCAAATAATCGAGAACCGTGGCAATACGCTCGCCGTGAAGGAGAAGCCGCGTTGAATCATGCTTGGGGTCGCAGCCTATCTGGAGGACTTTCTTCCCTTCCAGCGCCAAAGCCGCAGAGATATTCGCCGCAATAGTGGATTTTCCGATGCCGCCTTTCCCGTAAATAGCGAATTCAGCCATTGGTACTCCGCCACCGTTCCAGGGACTCTATCATAAAAGCTTTGATATCAATGCCGTAGATTTCCCTGAGCGTATTGCCCGCCAGCACCGCTTCGGGCTTTCCCGCCGACACAAGAGCGCCGTTGCTCATAAGCGCGGCGGAATGGCCGAAACGCCGCGCCAGGTTGAGATCGTGGAGCACCGCCACAACAGCCTTGCCGTTTTCCCCTGCCCACTGCGAAAGGTAGTCCAACAGTTCCACCTGGTGCTTCAAATCCAGATGGTTGGTCGGCTCGTCAAGGAGTATAAGATCCGGGTCCTGGGCCAGGGTGCGGGCAAGGAAAACCCGCTGAAGCTGGCCGCCTGAAAGCTCGGTTATCATCCTGTCCCGGACATCGGAAAGCTCAAGGCGCTCAATCACGCGGTTTATCACCGCCGCATCTTCCCGTGAAACGGACTTGAGGAAGCCCCCCGAATAGGGGTAGCGCCCCAGGGACACCGTATCGTACACCGTGTAGGGAAAATAAATCTGGGCGCTCTGGCCCATAAGGGCGATCTTCCGCGCCAGGGCTTTGCGTGAGAAAGCGGAAAGCTCCGTTCCCTCAAGGGTAATGACGCCCCGGTAGGGAAGAAGCCGTGCGATGGTTTTGAGGAGCGTGGTTTTACCGCAGCCGTTGGGGCCTATAACGGCCAGCACTTCGCCCTTGACCGCCCTGACGCTGATACCGTGAACAATATCAACGCCGTTGTACCCCGCATACAGGTCTTTTATCTCAAGCACGGCGTCCCCGCTGCCCGGCGCTTTTCGGAACACCCCGCCGGAAATACACCCAGGCGAAGAAGGGCGCGCCGATAACCGCCGTAACCGCCCCCA
>JAISYA010000195.1 GCA_031270205.1 Treponema sp. | reverse complement strand
TTTGAATAGCCATGGCATTCGTGGTTCCCATATCCCCCTGTGCAATTATCGTGCAAGAATATTGTGATAAAAAAGATTATTGACCCTATTGCAATGATTGTAAAGGCATGATATAAGTAAATAACCACGAAATTGCTCCATGCGGGGGTAAATCTGGTCAAGCGGCTGTCGTATAACGGCTATTACCCTAGCCTTCCAAGCTAGAGACGACGGTTCGACTCCGTTCAGCCGCTAATTTTTGATACTGTATATCCCTTCCGCTTCCGCTACCATTGATTCTTTTTTCAGCGCTTCCAGAACCCTGTAAAGTTCCTCTTCCTCCAGGCCGCTGTTGTTCCCGATTTCCTTAAATCCGCCGGGGCCGCTCGCGACCAGGGCCCGCAGCACCTTTCCGCGCGCCTGTCTGAAAGATCCCCCGAAAGGGCTTTGTTTGACATAATGGGCGCTGCGGCGGTTGGGGTTGGGGATCAGTTTTTTCAGAGCGGCGCCGTAGTCCATCAGGGCGTAGTACCAGCGGCGCGGATCCTCACGGTCAAGGGCCGCCTCGAGAACGGGAAAAATTTCGGCGTCTTTCACATCGTCCCGGTCAGGGAAAAAGAAATGCAGGACGGTTGAGCGGATATTGGTCTCAATAAAAACCGAGGGATAATTATAGGCAAAACAACTGATCGCCCCGGCAATATAGGGGCCGATGCCGGGAAGGGGCAGAAGGGCTTCGAGACTGTCGGGAACCCTGCCCCCCCATTCCGAGGCGATGAGGGTCGCGGAATTTTTCAAATATTTGCACCTGCGGTTATAGCCCAGGCCGCTCCATTCCCGCAAGGCCTCTTCCATTGAGGCTTCCGCCAGCGCCGCGGGTTCGGGCCAGAGTTTCATCCAGCGGTTCCAATAGGGAATGACCCGCTCCGTCTGGGTTTGCTGTAGCATGAATTCGGAAACCATAACGCCCCAGGGGGCGGCGCCTCTCCAGGGAAAATCCCTGCCCGCTTCCGCGTAATGGGAAAGAATTATCCGCCTAAATTCCTGTATATCCATCATGGACCTATCGGGCCGCCGGATTTTGGGGCGGCCCCGGACTGTGTTTTTCCCCGGCTTTTTGTATGATCAATTCCGCTATTTGTGAAGGTTCCAAATCATCAACGTCTATGATAAAATCGGCGAATTGGTAATTGTCGTTGTCGATACTGTAAATGCGAAAGTAGCGGCAGTGATCCTGCCGGTCCCGCTCTTCGGTGAAAGCCGCCACTTCTTCAATATTCCCCCCCTCCCTTTGCGCGATTCGCGCCGCCCTGGTTGCCGGTCTTGCCCGCAGGTACACTTTGAAATCCGCTTCCGCAAGCATCCAGATCGCGAGCCGCGAACCAAGCACGCAGCCGCCGGCTTCACGGGCAAGCCGTACCTGGCGGCTGTCCACCTCCCTGTCCCAGAAATCATCTTTCGCGGCAAGTTCAAGTACCTGTTTTAGATCCAGGCCCCGTTCTTCGGCTAGGGAACGAAAGGTAAAATTGATAAACTCCAGTTCAAGGCGGTCCGCTATGATTTTGCTGACCGTTGTGTTTCCACAGCCGCTTTTCCCGGATACCGCTATTTTTATACCCTTCGCCATTGTGTTACTCCACATTTTTCAGTTGTTCCCTGACATTTTCAAGCGCCGCTTTCATTTCCACCACGGCACGGCTTACTTCAAGGATCACGCTCTTTGAACCGATGGTGTTTATTTCCCGGTTTATCTCCTGACAGAGAAAATCGAGCTTTTTCCCGGGACGGGGATTTTTAGCCGTTTCCGCCCTGAATTCGGCAAGGTGGGAACCAAGGCGGGAGATTTCCTCGGAAATAGTGTACTTCATCAACAGTACCGCTGTTTCCGCCAGGACGCGGTTTTCGTCGATCTGATTCCCCAAAACTTCCGCAAAGCGGCTTTTAATATTTTCCTTAATAGACGCCTCAAGCGCCGGCGCGAAAGAAGCAACGCCCGCCAGCCCCTCTTCTATACGGCTTATGGAATTGAGAATATCCTCCTCGGTATGCTTTCCCTCCCTCTCACGTTCCGCGTTAAAAGCGCTTGCGGCCTCTTCCAGAACCGGCTCAATCGCTTTCCAGTAACGCCCGTCGTTCCGGTTCTTTTCAACCTCAAGCACACCCTCCAATCCAAGCAGAGTCGAAAGCGCCGGTTTTTCATTGATACCGAGGGCGGCGGCAAGGGAGGAAATCGCGTCCTGATACGCCCGGGCGGATTCGGCGTTTATCGAAACACTTACCGGCGCGTTGTGTTCCCGTACGCGGACCTGAGCTTCGATTTTGCCCCTGCCGCAAAGCGCGGCAATATGTTCGCGTATCCTGGGTTCCAGAGCTGAAAGCCAGGACGGGACGCTCACGTAAATCTCAAGAAAACGGTTGTTGTAGCCCCTTATTTCCACAGAGAGCGAAATATCATCCCCCGCCTTTTCCCGGTAGGCATAACCGGTCATACTTATCACTTTTGTCCTCCCGCGCCGCGGCTTTTGTAAAAATTGAAAAGTTCAAGCCCCAGGGGCCAGTTATTGCCCGCGCCCAAGGTGATAAAAAGATCGCCGGACTTGAGGATTTTTTTTATCGCTTCAAGAGCGTCCATCGGCTCGTCAATATAGTAAACGGGAACGGATCCGGAATCCGCTGAAACGGAGTCGGATCTTCGCAGCCCTTTTACTTTCTCGTAGAGGGATCTTCCCGTAACGCCGCCCTTGTACTGTTCCCTGACGGAGGCGTAGATTTTGTGCAAAAAAAGCACGTCTGCGCTGCGCCGCGCTGCCAGGGAAAGGGCAAAATCGTCCAACAGCGCGGCGGTTCTTGAGTAAGTGTGGGACATAAAACTGACTACCAGACGCCTTTCGGGATAAAAATCTTTAAGCCCTGCCAGCGTTGTCTTTATCGCCGTGGGGTGATGCGCGTAATCGTCCATGAAGATAATCCCGCCGGCCTCGCCGATTATTTCGGAGCGTCGTTTTGATCCCCTGAATTCTTCCAGGGCTTTTTTCACTCTTCGCCGCCGTTCTTCAGTC
Organism: Treponema sp.; assembly: GCA_031270205.1. Taxonomy (GTDB): domain Bacteria; phylum Spirochaetota; class Spirochaetia; order Treponematales; family Breznakiellaceae; genus WQXQ01. The sequence continues at coordinate 18,900 of JAISYA010000195.1, read as the reverse complement.
CAGCCGCCTTCTTTTTTTACGAGTATGGAAGTGAGCGCCAGCGCCGCCGCCGCGTTCAGCGCCTCGTGGCGGCCGGGCAGGCGTATGGCAAGTTCTTCGGGAAAACAAGCGACGCGGAATTTCGCCCTCTCGTTTTCAACCCTGTAAGAATCAATTCGATAATCATCTGACGCGGTAAAGCCATAGGGGATCAACTGTATCCCGCGGTTTTCTTTGCCTATGATCCGGGCCACTTCCGCCGCGCCGGGATCGTCGGCGCAGTAGATGAGTTCCCCGCCGGGTGGAAGGAGGCGGCAATATTCAATAAAGGCGTCACGGATGGATTCATAGGTGGGGAAAAAATCCTGATGATCGCTTTCCACGGCGCTGAGAATTATGTGTGCGGGGTGGAACGAAAGAAAATGTTTCCGGTACTCACAGGTCTCGGCGATAAAATACCTGTTTCCCAAAGTAAGGGTCGACCTTCCGTTAAAGTTCGTCACGGCGCTGCCGGCCAGGATTTGTGCGGGAACGCCGGCGCCTTTCATCAGGGCTCCGCTTATCGCGGCGGTTGTGGTTTTACCGTGAACGCCGGCTATGCCCGCCGAATCAAAAGCCGCAGACCATGCCCCAAGCGCTTCGGGGTATTTCACAACCGGAAGGGAGCGCCGCCGCGCCTCGGCAAGTTCCGGATTGGTCTCCGCGCTGTAGGCCGCGGAATGGATAACTATATCAAAATCGTCCCTGATATGGGCCGCGTCAAAAGATTCGTAATAAGGTATTCCAAGTTCCCGCAAAATAGAATCGGTATAAAATACCTCGCCGGTGTCCGAACCACTTACCTTCATTCCCGAATGATACATCAGCTCGGCCAGGGCGCAGACGCCCGTCCCCTTGATGCCGACAAAATACACCGAAGCGCCGGGGCGCAGGGTTTTTTCAATATCCATGATCCATTTTTACCCGGAAAACCGCGGTGTTTCAAGGCTGATGCGCTGTTCGCGCTGTCAGCGCGGTCTGTGGTTCTTCTTCCGTTTTTCAGCGTGTCCTTAGGGTTATGAAGTTCTTTTCTCTCTGCGGATACCGAAATGCCTCATTTTGAAATGTTACCGAAAGGATACTTGCGAAATTCCGCATATCAGGCTATGCTGGGATTATTATTGCAATACCAATTATCCGGGGCCAGAGCCGCCGGAGAGGGAGCGTTGTATGGATTTTGTAAACGAAATGAAGGCCAAGGCCAAATCAATGCGGAAAAGGCTTGTGCTGCCCGAGGGCACTGAGCCCCGGACCGTCAAGGCGGCGCAGATTCTGATGAAAGAGCAGCTTGCCGTCAGCGTCACGCTTTTGGGGAAAGTGGCGGATATTCGGAAGGTTGCGGAAAACGAAGGGGTGGACCTGGGCGGGATCAATATCGTTTCGCCTCATGCCGACGCCAATCTGAACAAATACGCCCACGAGTACTATGAGATGCGCAGGCACAAGGGCATGAGCGAGGAACAGGCGAAAATCGACATTGCCGATCCCCTGCGCTGGGGGGCCATGATGGTCCACTTGGGCGCGGCCGACGCAATGGTTGCCGGCGCGGAAAACACCACCGGCGATGTGCTACGGGCGGGGCTTGCCATTATCGGGACGGTACCGGGGCTTAAGACGGCGTCTTCCTGCTTTGTGATGGCCAACATGGATCCCCACTGGGGAGCGGACGGCGCACTCATCTTCTCGGACTGCGCGGTAGTGCCCGATCCTACGGCGGAACAGCTCGCCGATATAGCCGAGAGCGCGGCCCAGTCCTGCCGGGAATTTCTGGGGACGGAGCCGGTAGTAGCGCTCATGTCCTTTTCCACCAAAGGATCCGCCAAACACGACGCCGTAACCAAGGTACAGACCGCGGTAGGGCTTCTCAAAAGCAAGAATCCCGGCTTTGTGTTTGACGGCGAGTTGCAGGCCGACGCGGCCTTGGTACCCTCGGTAACGGACAAAAAAGCGCCGGGCAGCCCGGTACGGGGCAGGGTAAACACACTTGTTTTTCCGGACCTTGGATCGGGCAATATTGGCTACAAGCTGGTCCAGCGCCTGGGTAAAGCCGAAGCTTTCGGTCCCTTCCTGCAGGGCTTTGCCAAACCGGTGAGCGATCTCTCACGCGGAGCCTCGGTGGACGATATTGTCACTACCGCCGCGGTCACGCTGTCACGGGCGAAGTGAACACATAAGAATTTTCGTTCACGGGTTTTTATGTGTGAGCCTGTCCCAAAACCAACTGCGCGCTGGCGTTCCCGGCATAGCCGGGGGCGCGGTTTTGGGATAGGCGCCACAGTCATTAAAAAAACAGTTGCTAAGATTTTGAAAAAAAGATTATAATGCACTATATGACGCGATTTCAAAATCCGATGGTCCGCCATGACTATGATTTGAAATTAGCCCAGACGACAAAAACCTAAGGGGGGAATATTAATGGCAGTGTCAAGCAAACCCGCAAAAAGCGCGAAACCAGCAGCTAAAAAGTCCGCCGCAAAACCGGCGGCGAAAAAAACCGCCGTAAAGGCAACCGCAAAAGCCCCGGCGAAAAAACCGGCCGCTAAGCCGGCAGTGAAAAGGGCCGCCGTAAAACCGCCTGTGGATACTCCGGCAAAGATACCCGCGTCCACGCCCGGCCTCAGGGTTATGGACCTTTTTGACGCCTATGCCGAGGAAAAACTGCCCAGGGATCACGGGTACATCATTTCATCGTTCTTCAGCTCTAACTCGACGTATTCTATCTATGAGATAGTGTCCTACTCTGGGGTAAAGGAAATATTGTTTACCGAAACAGGGCTGGAATTCAGGACCGCGGGAAAAAAGCTGCACATTCTCGTAGAACCTGCTTCCTACGCGAGCAAGCATGTGGAACCGGTCAGCAGGAAGGATAACGAGCGTATTCCCAAACGTTACAGCGAGCTGGAAAAGATCAGCGACAGAAAACAAAACTCGATCTATGTGTCCAAGGAACCAAATGAGAGCTACGGCTCATTCGTCGTGCTTAAGCCCACCGGTGATAACTTTGCCCGCGTGCTGTACAACCTGCCTGATGTCTACGAAACACTCCGTGATCTTTTTGCGAAATCCTTTAACCAGGAAGCGGGTGTTCCCCAGGCGGATGCCAAAACAGCGGCAAAGCTGGTCTCGGCAATAGTGGAAAGGACAATGTCCTTCAAGGGCGAATACTCCTAGCAGCCTGTTGCGCTTGCGGATTTTTGCGTTTGAGATCGCAAAAAATCCCGGTTTATGGGATCCTTGCCGCTAAAGCAGCTGCGTGGGTTGCGGGATTACAAAAGCAAAGCCGTCCGGTTCGCCCGGGCGGCTTTTTTACAATTTGAAATGAAGGGCCAATTTTGAAATGAGCCTCCGTATCGCTTCTACTTCCCGCCCTTTTCAATCTCCACTTGGGCCACGCCCAGCAGGGCAATGGGTACCGAATAGGGAGAACACGACACGTAGTCAAGGCCCGCGTCCATGCAGAAGCGTATATTGGCCGGATTGGCCCCATGCTCGCCGCAGAGACCGCAGACCAGGTCCGGCCTGGTAAGCCGTCCGCGCTCGGTCGCTATGCCGATAAGTTCCTTGACCCGCTGGTCCAGTGTGCTGAACGGATTGCCCTGGATAAGGTCAAAAAGGGTATAGTCGGGCATAAAAGCGGTAAAATCGTCACGGGAAATGCCAAGGGTGGTCTGGGTCAGGTCGTTGGTACCGAAGCTGAAGAAACGGCCGTACTTGGCGATTTCCCCCGCACCAAGGGCGGCGGCGGGCAGCTCTATCATCGTGCCGATCTGGTACTTCAGCTCTTTGGCTTTTTGCTCCTTCCGCAGATTTTCCTCGATATCCACAATGCCGACGTAGTTTGAACCTTCGATCTTTTTGCCGTAGGCGATGAGCTTTAGCTCCGACGCGTTCATTACGATGGGAACCATGATTTCGGGCCGGGCGTCGATCTTTTCGGCGTGGAGTTTGTAGGCGGCCTCAAAAATAGCCTTGACCTGCATGGCGTATATCTCAGGGTAGGATACGGCGATGCGGCAGCCCCGGTGTCCCAGCATGGGGTTAAACTCGTGCAGGGCCTCGATCCGGGCGACAATTTCGGCCCTGGACGGCTTGGTACTCTTTCCCTTGGCGGCATAGGCGATATAGCCGGCCAGTTCGTCCCCGTTATGGGGCATAAACTCATGCAGCGGGGAATCAAGCAGGCGGATAGTAACCCCCTTACCGGCCATCACTTTCATGATGCCGTAGAAGTCTTCCCGCTGCATAACCTGGAGCTTGTCCAGCGCTTTTTTCCGCTCTTTGGGATCGCTGGAAAGCAGCATCTCCCTGAACACGTTGATCCGCTCCGCCTTGAAGAACATGTGCTCGGTACGGCAGAGACCGACCCCCTCCGCGCCGAAGCTCAGAGCCAGAGCCGCGTCCCTCGGTGTGTCGGCATTGCATCGCACATGGAACTTTTTGATAAAGCTCCTGGTCATGGCGATAAAGTCCAGCAGCCCCGATTCTTTGGCGTCGGGTGTAATAAGCTCGGCGGTTCCCGCGTACACTGTGGACTCCCCGTAGAAGGGAACGTTGATGGTGAGGTAGTCGCCTTCGGAAAAACTGAAGTCACCCAGGGTAGCCTTGTTGCCCTTGATCTTGAGGTCCGGCGCTACCAGGGAAACTTTTCCATACTGGCGGGCCACGACCGAGGCGTGAGCCGAATAACCGCCCTCGGCGGTAAGGACGCCGGTGCTTACCTCAATGGCCTTGACATCCTCGGCAAAGGAGGAAATCACCACCAGGATAAACCGGCCGTCTTCGCCATTCTGATGGGCGAGCTTCGTTGCCTCCAGCAGCGCGCCGGTACTAAAGTACACCCTGCCGATGGCGGCGCCCGGCGCTCCGGCGATGCCGCCCTTCCAGGATTTCAAACCTTTTACACTGGGCGAATTGATGACCGGGTGCAGCATTTCATTCAGCCTGAGGGGATCAATCGCTTTTACCACATAGGCGTTATCAACGATTTTCCGTTTCGCCAGGTCAAGCAGGAGCTTTATATCTGCCTGGGTTGATTTTTGATCCACCATGCGCTGTTCAATAAGCCAGAGCTTGTCGTTCTCAACGATAAAGCGGACATGGCGGATTTCCTTGAACCGGTCTTCAAGGGTCCAGGCGATTTTCTCAAGCTCTTTGCGGTAAGCGGGATCGATCTTGTTGATCTCCTGTCCCGAAGCGCCAATCTCGTTAAACTTGTCCTGGAAAAATTCTCCCTGGAGTTTTTTCTCGCCGGTAATAATGTTGCGGCTGAAAAAGTCGCCTGAACAGGATGACTTTCCATAGTTTCCGTACACCATGGGCTGGATGAGGATCGCCGTGTCACGGTCGTTCTGATCGTCCATTTGGAGCATTTTGGATATTTCGCTCAGGGTGATAAGTATCTGGCTTTCGGCGTCTTCAAAGAACCCTTTGGGGAAATATTTGGCGTACTCGTCCATATATTCCGCGGCTTTTTTGTCAATCGGGATCGCTTCTTTCTTCTGGTTCAGTTCGTTGGAAGGCCCGCCGATTCCCAGCATCAGGCCCAGGCGCTTCAATAGGGAAGCGATTTCTTCCTGCTCTTTGGGCTTGGCTTCAAGTTCCTTGATCCGCCCTTCAATTTTGAGCATGCCCCGGACCAGGAAAAGCACTTCATGAGCGGCGAAGTCCTCGCCCACCCATTCGGCAAAGCCCCCGATGGTGGGTTTCACGAGGCCGAAGTTGTGCAGCGCCGGATAGGTGGTAATGGCCAGGTTTGAGGATATTACCACCTTGATGAGCATGGGATTTTTCGCGTCTCCGTATGTTTTTCCCACCATGCCGGCGCATTTTCCCAAAAGGGCGTTAATGTCCTTTTTAATCGTTTTCGGATTTATCTCCGAGGCAATCTCAGTATCCAAAATGAATCCGGGGAGAATAGGAAACCCGAGTTCGGCGAATTCATTGGCCTGCCGTCCCCGGACACCCAGGCGCTCGGGCGCGACTTTTTTTGAAATGACGTCTTTCTGGCTAAAAAATTGTATTCTACTGTCCATGGTTTTTCCTTATTAAAAGAGCTTCAACACGTTATTTACCGGTCCGTGAAGGAAGGCTTCAAACTGGCTGCTGGCCCCCTGGGACAGATAGCGCTGCAATTTTGCCACGTCCTGGATATTGTCACCCGCCACGGCGAACTCAATGGCGCTGCCGTGCTTCACCTTGCCCCATTTGAAAAGAGCATTGATATCAAGGATTCGTTCTCCCTCATAGTAGATGTACACTTCCAGCGTGGGATGTTTGGAATTGTAGCTGGCTACGATCCGTTTCCAGGCTTCCACGTTTCCGTTGTGGAACAGTTCGTTTTGCACCACCACCGCATAACGGGGCGTCATTTTCACCGATCCCCTGGCCGTCGCCGATGCGGTTACCACCGGCGCGGCAACACGCTGCGCCTGAGGCGCGGAGGGAGCCCGTTTTGCCCCGGGAGCGGTTTTGGCGGCCTTTTTTTTAGCCGCCTTCCTGGAAACGGCTGTTTTCTCATCGTCCCTGGCGGGCGCCGAAACCTTGCGCACGCTGAAATTCCCCTTCAGCAGCGCCGGCGGGGTTTTTACCCTGGCGCCGGCGAACAGACTCAAGGCCAATGCCGCCGCATGCCGGCAGTCTTCGTCGGCGCTTTTGCCCTGTTTTCCGGCGTACACCACCAGAAGTTCCCGTTTGCGCAGACCCCCGAAGCCGGACAATTCCTCGGCCACTTTGGGATTCGCGATCAAAAGCCCCAGTTCAGGATGGTGATAGGCGACGATAAGATCGACGCCTTTCCATTTGGCGAATTCCTTCGCCAGTATGGCCGGATCATCAACCACCGTGGCAAGGTTGGAAGAAGCCGCCCTGTAACCCAGCTTGTCAACCAGGATCATCTGTAGCAATATCCCTATCCGCTCGCCGGAAAGTTCATTGTCTCCCATTTCATATAAAATATCCGCCAAATTGTCCGATCCCGCGTCTCCGGAAATGCTGATGGTCTTCTGTACCTGCCGCACCGCGGCGTTAAAACCCGCCCGTGTGGAAAGTACTTCCAGATTGACCAAATTTTTACTCATAAAAACATTGCCCCCTTTAATAAAAAGCCCCCAACATCCCAGAACGGTTGGCATAAAAACCGCACTATCGTATCAGGGGCCTTTAATCAGCGGCATCCCGCCCCGGCACAGGACCGGGCGGGACGCATTGCATTACAGTTCAGTTAATCCCGCTTCTCTGTTCGATCTCCGTCCCCTTTTGGGCTTGGCATCCACCACGCCGGCGGGTTTCCGTCCCCGTTTGGGAGCGGCGATTGCCTTGGGCTGCGTGTTGGCGACAGCGGGGGGAGCGTCCGAGGTGGAAGCGGGACGGATAGCCTCGGCGCTGCCGAAAGACTGGGTGATGTCTTCCCGAACAGTAGAGCGGCGGCGGCTGAACGAGGCAAACGCCGCATCCTGGAAGCCCTTGGACACGCCGTGGAGGAATTCGTTGAGCACGTTGGCCATGGAGTCCAGCGTTACTTTCTTCCGCTTGATCGAAGTGATATCCACATCCAGCAAGAGACCGGGCTGCAGGTGGTAGGGATTGATCATGTAGTCAAAGCGGAAGTATTCCTTTTCCAGCCAGGAGAGGCGGCTTTCCATAACCCGCCGCTCAATGGGATACAGATAATCGTACATTTGTTTCATCCGCTCCCGCATGCGGATGATCCTGGTGCGGAGCCGGTCCTTCTCGAAATAGTAGGTCCGGTTGGCCTTTTCCACCTCGGTCTCGGCGGAAGCGACAAAGGAAATCTCGTCCCACACCTTGGCGATATCTTCGTAGAGGGGATCGCCGGTCTTGTCCTTGATGAGCTTTTTGATGCGGTTTCTGTTCTTCTTGGCGAGGTCTTCAAAATCAGTGACTTTGAATGACGATTTGGAATCCTGGTAGATCACTTCCAGCAGGTCCCACAGATGCTGAATCTCGGTCTCAAAGCTCTTGATCTGCACGTCGTAGGCCTTGCGGTCTTCAATGAGCTGGGCGTTGTCGAAATAGCGCATCTTGATCTGATAGCGCTCGTCCGGCAGGTTGGCCACATCGGTGTCCTCATATTCCCGGATGATTACTTCGCGGCAGTTTTTGAGGTTTTCGATGAACTGGTAGCCCATCTTGGATGTGTCGAGGATAGAGGTGATCGAGTTGATGGCGGTGTTGAAGCCGCGGTTGCGGATGTTCTCGATGTCGACGATCTTCTTGATGTTTTCGCGGACATTGAGGGCGTCAAAAGCCTCGGGATCGATTTCCGCGCGGAGATCGGCGATCCGCTCCATAAGCGCCTTGGCGATATACCCGTAACGCTTGGATTTGGCTTCCTCGGCGCTGTCGTCGGTGTAATTCTCCACCCGGTTGATCTTGCTGAAGATAATCTCGCTGTCGGAGAATTCCTCAAGACCCTGGTCGATCCGCTGATCCTTAATCCGCTCAATTTCCTTGTCGATGCTGTCAATGATGTGTTTTGAAACGAGGTCTTTGATCAGGTATTCCACCGTGACCTGATAGTGGAAAATCGGGCTGATAAGCTCGGAATCCAGTATATTCACCGAGAGTTTCACATCGCTGACCGTCTTGGGCTTTATCAGATTGTCTTTGAAGGCGCATTTGACGATGGAGTAGGCGTTCTCGCCGCGGACAAAGGCGCCGGTATCGGTTTTTTGCCGCAGAATGCTGTTGGTGTGGGTTTCCAGCTCGTTGACGCCGCGCTGGATATGGCCCTGCAAGTGGCCATACATGTTCACCATGGATTTTTCGATTTCACCGGTGTTGAACTTGTCGGCGCCGCCTACCGCGTCAAGGAGGTCCGCTATTTCTTTGGGGGTGTAGCGGGCAAGGACCTTGGTCTCTTCCTTGTCGATATAGTTTCGGACTTTCTTCACCATTTCATCTTCAGTCGTCACCATGTAACGGTTGAACATGTTCTGGTAATTCTGGTTGAAATAGTTGTACAGTTTTTCTTTCAAACCGCCCATTACATCAAGGCGTTCAAGCACATCCTTGGGCAGTTTCGCGGTGAGGTGATGGATAACCTTGTTGGTTTCCTCTTCCAGCAACTGGTTAACCTCAATCTGCTGATCACGGTATTCCTGGGCCAACGAATTCCGGGAGCCTACGGCGCTCGGTTTCTCCGGATGGAATACATTAGGGCTTTTAGGCAAATCTACTGATCCCATGATTCACTCCTTAATAAAAAATTCGGACAAGACACTTGATTCATTATTATATCCATATTCTTATGAAAATGTAAAGCCCCAATATTACAATTTGTCAAGTTTACTTCCCAAAACATGCTTACTTCCCAAAAACATTGCCAAAACTTACTTCCCAAAACCGAAATTTTGGGAAAGCTCCGTTCAACAGATATGTTTCGCCCGAAAAACCGGTGTCAAACCCGCGTGGCTTCATCAAAGAGGGCCTGTACGTTGACGGGCGGCACGTCGCTCTGTATAGCCTCGTGGCTTGGAGATATGATAAGACCCGTGGGAAAGAGTTTTCGGAGCTTTCGCACATTCGCGGCAACATCTTCGGGCGTTCCGTTCACGAGGAGGTTCTGTGTATCTACGCCGCCGCAAAACGACATTTTGCCGCCGAAGCGTTTATGCAGCGATTCCACATCCATACCGGCGGCCAGAACCTGTATCGGGTGAAGGGCGTCAACGCCGGCATCAATGAAGTCGGGAATGGCCTCGGCGATGGAGCCGCAGGAATGATAGATAACCCGAAGGCCGTAACGCTTCGCCTGCTCTACCAGTTTCCGGCAGCCGGGGATTACAAAACGCCGCACTAAATCCGGCGAAATCATAAGGCCGCGCTGAGTCCCCACATCGTTGCCGATAAGCACCGCGTGAATTTTTCCTTTTGCCGCCCGGTAAAAAATTTCGTTCGCGGTAAGGTAAAAATCAATAATTTTATCGTTTACCGCTTCAAAAATTTCCGGATTCGACGCCATGTTCATCAGCGCGGTTTCCATGCCGAAAGCCGCGCAGGCATCCTGAAAATGAGCCGACCAAAGCACGCCAAAACCGACCTTGCCTTCCGGCACATCCGCAACGGAGCGCTCACATTCAGCCGGATCAATATATTTCACCGGATCGGGCCACTTAAAGAAGTCCAGGTCGGAAAGTTCCTCGGCCTTGTTAAAACAACCCGGAAAAGTCAGGGTACGGTTTTCCGCGTCAACTTTGCCGTCAAGATACCAGTCAAATGCCGCGTAAATCGCGTTACTGTATTCAGAATGATAAGGAAGCTCTACCGCGTAGAAATCGTCTCCTATCGCGACTTTAAGATCGTGCAGGCTCTGTACGCCATAATGGGCGAAAAGCCCCGGCAGCGATTTTGAATGCGGAATCCCAAGCCACGCGGCCGGTCTGTCCACCGGCCGCCGTTCAATCGTCGCGTAAAACCGTTCAATACTATTCATGCCCTACTCCCCGCGCCTCAGCCGGTGTGAAATACCTCTTCGGCCCCGGCCCACCACTCGCCTTCCTTGCGGCTGTCCAGGGGCTTCTGACAGGGCTTGCACACGTCCCACCATTTCTGCGTCGTGGGGTCTGCGGCCATTTTCGCCATGTCGCCCTCGTAGTCGCTGCCCGAGTATTCAAAATAACTGAACAAAAGCCCGTCGTGGTAATAAATGGAATAGTTTTGTATATTGCATTCCGCGATCATCTTTAATACATCGGGCCAGACGGCGGCGTGCAATTTCCTGTACTCATCAAGTTTTTCAGGCCGTACGCCTATTACCGAACCGTAACGTTTCATGCTTTCTCCTTGGAATCCTGTTTTTACCCATCCGCCGCGACAGGCGGACGGACCGCACGTACTTTTTGTTTATCCCATTGCCACCTGCATGGCGATTCCCGCTTCTTCGGTGAGACGCCCCGGATCATTCCGTACGGTGCTGATATCCTTAAAAATGAACTCTACCGGACAGCCGTACCGTTTGCAGATCTCCCTGGTCTTTTCCAAATCTTTTCGCACCCGTTCTCCGTCAAAAGAATCCTCGGCCAAAAAAGCGGGGTTGGGCTTGCTTGAAACCACATAATCCGCGCCGAGCTGTTCCGCGCATGATTCCCGGTTGGCCCAGGGGCTGACCGAGACCTTCCGTAAATGGGGAATGCGCTTTACTATCTTCATCTTGAGTTCCAGCGGTTCACAGCAACCGTAATACACCAGGCCGAAGCGCTCAAAAAGCGGCATAAGGTAGTTGATCTCGTACTCTTCAAACATGGCCGGTGATACCGTGGTGAGGGGCTGGGCCATAGCGTACATCCAGAGATCCTTCGTTCCCGGATTGCGCTCGCCGTAGCCGGGGGCCGGCAGTTCGTCGGTCCACGCGCCGGTGGTATGGATCAGGGCCTGGGGATAACCATAAATGAGGTTTTGGGCCTCCAGTTGATCCAGCATGGACATATAGGCTTCGACCATCCGGTTTATCAGGGCGTGCATCTTCTCCGATTCGTCAATGATGCCGTATATCACGTCCGTTATGCTCATCCACATGGCAATCGGGTCCCAGCATGAAAGATAGGCGTCATAACCCCAGCCTTCTTCCCGCAGGGGCATAATGCCGTCAAAAAGCCACCGGGCCTTTTCCATACGGCGCTTTGTCTCGGCGGCGTCGCATCCGATTACGGGCATCCGTATTTTTTCCATTACATCGTCAATCGTCTTGAACTGATTCTCATAACGGTGGCTGACGACATCGTTTGCCGTATCGGTGGACAGCGTTTGCTCCCGAATTGTCATGCCGAACAGGGCGCCGGGTATATTGTTTACTGTTGTGGGCGCGCCGCTAATCGCCTTTGCCACGCGGATATAATCTTCCACCACCATGTCCGCGGGAAAATATTCCCACTGAAAAAGGGTTTTGCGGAAGCGTTCTTCATACATCCGGCATTCGGGATCTTCGCAGCGCAGGGTAAGTTTGCCCTCGATATTCAGTTCGTTCCAGCAAACCTGATCGAAGCTCACCATGGGGCGCTCCGGTTTGCGCCCGTTAAGTTTACGCCACAGCCGTTTCTTTTCTTCCTGTACCGGCAGCGCGGCGATCTCCGCAACCTTTTGCGCCAACTCGCGCACAGTCTCCCGATCCTGTTCAAGTCCTTTCATCTAAAGCCTCTTACCGACAAAAAATCCAAAGGGGAAAGGCTTTCCCGAAACTTCAGTTTTGGGAAAACAGCCTTGAAATTCGCAAGTTTACAGGGCTGAAAGCCTGAAAAACCACGAGAGCTTTTGGCCCAAGCCTGTCCCCAAACCGCGCCCCCGGCCATACCGGGAACGTTGGCGCTCAGTCAATTGGTTTTGGGACAGAAGCGGAAGTCTCCCGTTTATCTCCCCTTTAAGCACGAACCGCACTAACCGCGCGAATTTTTAATCCGTATCCGGTTGGTGCAGTTCGTGTTGTTAGCGCTTAATTACCATTGCGGGGGCTGGAAGCCCGCTACATTGGATTTGGTGATAATGTCCTGGGCAAGGTAACCCAGTTCGGGCAAAGGCTTGCCATTGAAGAAATCCGCCATGGCTTTGACAGCCGCGGCGCCGTCTCCTTCGGCTGTCTGGTAGGTAATGGCCAAGAGGTCGCCGGAGGCGACCAGGTCCATGCCCGCTTTGGAGTTGCCGGCGCCCACCAGGAGGATGTCCGTCCTGCCCGCTTCCTTGAGGGCGTCAACCGTACCGATAGCCTGGGCCGAATCGTCGGCCAGGAAGATGGCGTTGAGGTCCCTGCCGAAGCGGGTGATCCAGTCGGCCACTACCTGCTTGGTGGCGGCGGCGTCAAAACCAGGACTCTGGAAATCCAGGGTCTTGATGTCGGGCGCGTAGCTCTTAAGCTCCGTGCGCGGGCCCATCATGCGGGCAAAATAGGGAGAACCGCCGGGGTTGTGGGTAATATAGGCGATGCCGCCTTTCTTCCCCATCGCGTCCGCGAGATGGCGGGCCAGTTTCCGCATCTGCCCCCAGTCATCCGGCCCGGTCCAGGTTACCATGTAGCGCATGGCTTCGGCGGTGGTAAGGGTGTTCGTCCCAAAGGCGGGGATACCGGCCTGGTTGATCTTGCGGAACTGCTGCACCGCCGATTCCGCGTTGATGGGAATAACCCCGATAGCGTCGGGTTTGGCGTTGATCGCCTGATCTATCATCTGGTTCTGCACGTTAACGTCCCAGTTCGGCGACCAGAGATCGATGGTCATTCCCAGCGCCTTGGCGGCATCCCGGGCGCCTTTCATATAGGCGGTGGTCCAGGGGTGGTCCCCGTGCACAATCACGATAACATGCTTGCCGATGCTGCCGTTGGCCGGCGACTTCACCGGGCTGATCTTTGCGCCGGCGTTCCAGCCCGCGTATTCCTGGTCATACCAGTGGAGCGGATCCTCTTCCGGCAGGGTGTCCGGGTTTGCCGGCCGCGCGGGAACCTGTTTCGGCGAAAGGGGCGGCATCAGGGGCTGGCCGTCCGTGCTCTTGACACCGGAAATATCCAGGGCAAGCGACTTTGCCAGGTTGTCGCTCCCGGCGGTCGAACCGCCGCCTCCGCCGGATTGCCGTCCGCCTCCCGCGAAAACCAGTGAACCGCTCAGAAGCAATACCAAAAGCGCCGTCAATAGTGTACGTTTCATACCAATTCCTCCATAGTCTAAAAAATATCTTCACACCATACGGTGCAAATACCAAACTAAAGCGCGTCCAAAACTCAGGCCGCGCCGCTCTTCGCCAGCTCCTCCAGAAGCAGCGCCCGCTGCCCCATCCGCTTCGCGCTGAAATAATTGGTTATGGTCTCGTACACAACGCAGGCCGCCAGCACAAGCCCGTTGGCGAGTATCTGCACCTCGTACTTGCCGGAAAGCACGGTAAGCACATTCGACATAACCATAAGGCCATAGACCGAAGCGTAGGTGTTCCAGACGCTGCCTTTGCCGCCGGTCGTGGCGGTCCCCCCGATAATCGTAGCCGCCAGCGCCACAAGCAGGGGGGAAATCCCCTTCTCGCCCAGATTGGGCAGGGCGGAACTCTGGCATATAGCGAAGACAGCGCCGCCGATCGCGCAGCTAAAGCCCGACAGGGTAAACGCGGAAACCGTAATGCTGTCCCGCTTGATCCCCGCGAGCCACGCGGACTCCTCGTTGCCGCCGATAAGGTAGATGTTCCGCCCCCAGCGCGTGTTCCGCATCAGGAACGCCACACCGATCACAAAGGCGAGCACGAATATTACTTTGGGGGACAGGGGCAGAAAGCCGAGCCGCATATTGAGGAAATCGGCAAAGGCGTAATCCCCCTTGTCGCCGATTTCCGCGCCCCCGCAGTAAATGTACATGGCCCCCCTCAGCACGAACTGCATTCCCAGGGTAGTGATAAACGAATGTATCTTCGCCTTGCATACCAGTATCCCGTTGATGAACCCCACCAGGATGCCCGCGGCCGCCGCCACGCAGACGGAGAAGAGCCAGCCGTGGCCGGACAGGGTGTGCATGCCCATGACCAGCACCGCGCCCATGTTCGCCATCGCGCCCACGGAAAGGTCCATGTGCCCGGCTATCATGCAGACGGTAAAGCCCAGCCCCAGCATCGCGTACAGCACCGTGCTGTCAAAAATGCCCTTCATGTTAAAGGCCGAGAAAAAATTCCGGGCAAATAACCCCAAGAACATCATCAGCACAATAAGGACGTAGAACCGGTAATCGTTAATCGCCTTGCCCGCGCCCCGGCCGGCTTTTCCCAACATCTTCCTGCCTGCCACTTTCCCTCCTATCCCCGGCCCAGCTTCCGGGCGGAATTCGTGTTGAGCCAGACAATGAACAGGAACACCAGCCCCTGCACCAGCCACTGGTTAAAGGTGGGTATCCCTATCAGATTCATGATGTTGCTCAGCATCCCGATGGTTATAACCCCGCCGAAAACCCCGGTCATGCTGCCGGTCCCGCCGGCCAGGGTCATGCCCCCCAAAAGCACGCTGGTCACCGCGCGGAAGTCGTAGCCGTCGCCGGTGTAGTAGGCCCCGGTCTTCGACAGTGACGCGAGGAAAACGCCCGCTATGGAAGCGCAGACCGCGTTAAACACATACACCAGCACAATGCAGCGCACCACATTGATTCCGGAGAGTTTTGCCACCGCGTAATTGGAACCGGTCACTTTCAGTTGATTCCCGAAGCGCGTATAAATCAAGAGTACATGCCCGATTGCAAACATGAAAAACATGACAATTACGGAAATGGGTATGCCCAGAAAAGAAGTACGGGAAATCGCGTAAAACATCTCGACCGCCTGAAGGTTGTTTTTGGCGACAACATCGGGGTAGATCTGCGTACCGCTCCATATCCAGCGTACAATTCCGCTCATCACAAAATTAAACGCCATGGTCCAGATAATCGGATGGGCGCGGAATTTTCCCACCATGATTCCACTCACCAGGCCAAGGGCGGAACCCGCGGCAATACCGCAGATAACCGCAGGCCAGAATCCCAGCCACACCGTCGCGACGGAGATCATACCGGAAAACGCGATGATCATGGGCGCGGACATATCCGCGTAGTTGGCCGAATAGGTAACAAACGCCATACCGACGGTGACCATCCCCAGAAGCGATATTGCCTGTATGGTCGCCCTGATGTTCCCGACCGTAAAGTACTTGCCCGGGGCAACAATTGCGCCCATTATCAGCAGCAGACCGATTACCGCATAGATACCAACCCGGTTTACCACCACCACAAAGGTATTCTGTTTTATCCGCCGGGAATCGTCGTCTGATTTTTCTGCCCGCAAAGCCGTGTTTGTCATGCGACAAATTCCCCCTCGCCGTTGGCCGCAAGCAGTAAAGACTGCTCGCTCATATTTTTTCTGTCGATGCCGCCGATGACGTGTCCCTGCCTCATGATCACCGCGCGGTCGCAAAGCCCGACCATTTCGGGTAAATCCGAAGTAAAAAGGATAACCGCGTTTCCCCGCGCCGCAAGGGCGGCAATAGCCCGGTGGATTATCTCTTTCGCGCCTATGTCGACGCCGCGGGTGGGTTCGTCAAGGATCATCACCTTTGGCTCGGCGGCCATCCACTTTGCCATCAGCACCTTCTGCTGGTTGCCGCCTGAGAGGTTATGTATCGGACGCTCCGTATCGCGCGGATAAATCGAAAGGGCGTCTATCAGTTCAAAAACTTTTCCGCGGTTTTTACGGCCCGAATACAGCGGCCCGCGCGAAAGCCGGGGGATGATGCCGGCAAGGCTGTTCTCGGCGATGGTCAGCGGCAGGGCAAGCCCATCCGTTTTGCGGCTTTCGGTCAGGTACACAAGGCCCTTGTCAATCGCGTCGCCCATGTTCCGTATTTTAACCTTTTCGCGGTTGATATACACATCCCCCGCGTCCAGCGGATCGATGCCGATAACCGAGCGGGCAAGTTCCGTCCGGCCCGCGCCCGCAAGGCCGCAGACGCCGAGTATCTCGCCGGAACGCACGTTAAAGTTGATATTATGGAAAAACCCGTAGCGGCTCAGATTTTCCACCCTGAAAAGTTCTTCGCCGATCTCCACCTCTTTCTTCGAGTAGAATTCGCCCAGGGAACGGCCGACCATGAGTTCCACGACATTTTCGGTGGTCACTTCGCTTACCGGGCAGGTTTTGACGT
Source organism: Treponema sp. (assembly GCA_031270205.1). Classification (GTDB taxonomy): domain Bacteria; phylum Spirochaetota; class Spirochaetia; order Treponematales; family Breznakiellaceae; genus WQXQ01. The sequence goes on along the minus strand of JAISYA010000195.1, from coordinate 2,240 downwards.
GTTTGCCGTCCCGCATAATGGTAATCGTATCGGCTATCTCAAAAATTTCCTGCAAGTGGTGGCTGATATACGCGATGGCGATTCCCTGCGATTTAAGCTGCCTGATAATGTCGAAGAGACGCGCCACTTCCGCGCTTGAAAGGGCCGAGGTCGGTTCGTCCATCACCAGCACCGCGGGATTTCCGCCCAGTACTTTGGCAATCTCGACAAGCTGTGCCTCGCACTGGCTGATTTCGGCAATGGCCATGCCCGGATCAAGATCGAGGCCCACCCGCGCCAAAAGCGCCTTTGACTCCCGCTCAACGGCCTTCCGGTCAATAAAAGGCGTTCCTTTTATTTGGGGGAGCCGCCCCGCAAGCAGATTTTCCGCTATGGAGATGGGCCGCGCAAGGCTCAATTCCTGGTAGATCATGCCGATACCGTTGGCCTTGGCCGCCGCCGGACTGTGCAGCGTTATAGGCTTTCCCTGGATCAGCACCTCGCCTGAATAATCGTTAAAGGAACCGGCCATGATCTTCATCAGGGTTGATTTACCCGCCCCGTTTTCGCCGACCAGCGCGTGAACCTCGCCCGGCTTCACGTTGAAACTCACATCGCTTACCGCCAGCGTACCGGGGAACGATTTTGAAACGTTTTTCATCTCAAGGGCAAATGCGGAAATTCCGCCCGAAGTTTCACTCACCTTTCACCGATCTCCTTTCCGGTCCAATATATTGTACCCCCATTTCCTCATTTAGGCAATTCTTTTTTTGCTCAAAAATTCAGAAATATTGCTATTATTGCTGCCGGAATCGCTATCCGCGCGGTTTTGAAAGATGTCATTTTGGCTGCCGGTTATGACTTTTATGGGAAGCATTATTATTTGTACGCCTCTACCGCCCTGTACATCGCCATCATGTTCTCCGCGGGAACGTCATGGAGAATATTGTGGACCGTATTAAAAACAAAACCGCCGTCCCTAAAAAAAATGTCGATCATCCGGCGGGTATGCGTGTAGACCTCGTCCGGCTTTGCCCGGTTAAGGACCTGCTGGGTATTGCAGCCCCCGCCCCAGAAGCACACGTCCCTGCCGTACTCCCGCTTGAGGGCTTCCGGATCCATGTCTTTCGCCGATATCTGCACCGGGTTGATGATATCGTAGCCCGCCTCGGCAAGATCGCCTATAATGGGAAAGATTGAACCGCAGGTGTGGAGAAAAGTTTTCATCCCGCTGTGCCTGTGGACATATTCGCAGAGTTTTGTGTGGCGGGGTTTGAAAAGTGTCTGATATTTTTCACGGGACATAAACATCCCCGTGCCCATTCCCAGATCGTCGCCGAAACGCAGTATGTCAACCACGTCGCCCACCGCGGCGCAGACCTTTTCAAGCGAGGAGAGGTGAATCGCCATCAACGCGTCCAGCAGCCGCTCAACTTCTTCCGGCTCGGCGTAAATGTCCATAAGGAAGTTGTCCATACGCCGCAGAAACGTGCCCCATTCAAAGAGATTGCAGCCGCAGGTGATGATAAGGGCGCGGCCGCTCTGTTCACGGAGCTTGAGCGCCCGGCGGCGCAGCTCCCCCCAGAAATCCGGCATGGCGGCGTTATCCCAGGGACTGTGGGCCAGCTTCTGCCAGTGCACCTTGTTCATCGCGGCGGGGAGGTCCCGATAGTCGTCCGGGTAGCCGTCCAGATACGGAAAGACCATCTGATCAAAACCCGTGGTCCCTTTCGGCATTTTGGCGATCATGCCCTCTTCGTCATAGGCCGCCATAGCGCCGTTTTCGGCGGGCGCGGGCCTGAACCACGCCGGGTACTGGGCAAGGGTACCGTCACTCAAGGTAATATCGTACCAGTCTTCCGGCCTGTCGTTAAAAGTACGCCCGACGCAAAGCACGTCCACCTTGAGCGCGTCAAGCACGTTCAATTCCGGCTGGGCCACCTGCTGGACCACATCGTAAATTTTGGTGTTCCGGTCATTGATACCCAGCGCGTGTTTGAGCCTGTTATAGCCCATCGCCGAAATGCCGGAACTTGGAGTCCCTCCCAGGTCGAGGGGCAGTTTTTCCGGCTGCCGGTGGTTCACGCTCTGCAATACATAATCCCGTGATGACATGGCCTCTCCTTGTTTGAAGACTTTCAATTGAGCCTGTTCCAAAACTAATTGACTGTGCGCTCACGTTCCCGGCATAGCCGGGGGCACGGTTTTGGACCAGGCTCTTGCGGTTTTTCAGGCTAAAGCCTTGCAAAACCGCGTTTTTT
>JAISYA010000151.1 GCA_031270205.1 Treponema sp. | reverse complement strand
AAAAGTGCGCCCGAAACAAAAGCGATGCTGCGCTTCGAACTTTTGTAAACCGCATCGCCCACGTCAAGACCCTGCGCTTTCTTACGGTTTACAGTGCAAGAGAAGTAATTCTGGCGCTCCGGGACATGATGGTCAAAGCTGGATTCGATCCTGATACTTCGGAGGCATTGAATGGGTAAGTCCGGCGACAATTCTCTGGTAGAAGATTTGATCCTCTCCTGCGCCGGGGACGGAGTATCATCGAAGATCGCGCAAAAAGCGATTCGTTCTTTATGCCGTTACTACGGCGGTCAGATGATCTATATCCCGGCAAAAAAAGAAAATGGAGAATCTGCGGAGAATCTACGCCGTGTTATCGCGGATGCGGTAGGCGATCCGGCGGCGGAAGAGATTGTTTGCAGGATTATGCGGTTGTACGGCAATATGCAATTATACATCCCAATGGAGAGGACGGCCTTCCGCAAAATTATTGCGCTTGAAATTTATGCCCGGTACGGGAATGACGAAGGCAGTATGAACGACCTTGCCAGAGAATACAATATAAGTTTTACTTTCGCTTATAATCTCTGGAAAGAAGGACGACACGAAAAGCTGAAACCATCAATGCCCTATCTCCCCTTTCTGGAGCTGGCCGAAAGCAATAATCACGATTAGTATAAAAATTGAGCGTTGTTTCTATAGGCTGTCCGTATGGAAAGAACGGGCAGTTTTTTTTTATCCCTCAATTTTGAAGAGGGCATCCCAAGCCGCATTGAACTTGTCCCCGCCGCCGCAATTGTTGCCGGGCGGGATGGGCGCAAATGGAAAAACAGTAAACCGAAACAGGTCGCGCTTAATTCAAACGCACGGTTGCCCTCGCTCCCCATTGACGAAAATCACTCTACAGACTTAGCGGCTCCAAAAGGCGGAGCGTCTCCGGCTTTTGGCTGGATGAGCAATCTCAGCGCGGACGAAAACGGCGCTATCTGGGCCGATGTGGAATGGACGGAAAAAGGCAGGGATGCTCTAAATAAGAAAGAATACCGGTATATTTCACCGGTGTTTTATTCGGACGAACAGGGGGAAATCAACTGCATACTCCGGGCCGCGCTTACCAATACCCCAAATCTGCAATTACCGGCGCTCAACAGCGAACAGCCGGAAAACATAACTACGGAGGATTTTATGGACAAAGAATTGTGCGCGGCATTAGGACTGGCCGAAACCGCGACCGTGAACGATGCGCTTGCCGTAATCGAAAAATTGAAAACGGCACAGAACGCAGCGCAGAGTATTGACCTTGCCGCCTATGCCCCGCGTGTGGAGTTAAATACCGCGCTGGAACGGGCGGTAAGCGCCGAAAAGCAGGTGGCCGACCTGAACGCCGCACAGCTTAAAAAAGAAGCGGAGGCGGCGGTGGACGAGGCGGTTAAGGCGGGAAAAATTCCCCCCGCGCTTAAAGACACCTATATCAATATGTGCGCTACCCAGGCGGGGCTTGAGCAATTTAAGGATATTGCCGCGAAAACCCCCGCCATTATTGACGGCAAGCCCCAGGCCCCCGCCGGAACGCCCCCCGCTTCCGAAGTGTCCCTCAACGCTGAAGACGCGGCCTTTGCGAAGGCGGCGGGGTACAGCGTTGATGAGTGGAAAAAAATCAGGGAGGCCGGTAAATGATTATAACCAACGCTGTATTACAAAACCTGCGGACGCTCGTCCGCGCCGAATTTAAAAACCGGATGGCGGAGCTTGGCGCTGAACCGGTATATAAATTGCTCTGCACCATTATCACGAGCGACACCCGGAGCAACACCTACGCCTGGCTGGGGCAGTTTCCGCAGATGCGCGAATGGATCGGCGACCGTGTCATTAAAGACATGGCCGAATTTTCGTACCAGATTGTCAACAAAAAGTACGAATCAACTTTCGGCGTTGACCGTGCGGACATCGAAGATGATATTTTGGGCCAGTATTCGGTGATTGCGCGGGAAATGGCGGACGAAGTTGTGCGGTTTTTTAACCGCAACATCGCCGCCCTTTTAACCGGAGGATTAACAAATCTCTGTTACGACGGGCAGCCGTTTTTCGATACCGAACACCCGGTGTATCAGAAGGCGGACGGCACGGGCGATGTTACAGAAGTTTCAAACATTTTGGGAAGCGGAAGCGCCGCCGGATGGTATCTGCTTTCGCTCAAGGGAAGTTTGAAGCCTTTCATTTTGCAGCAGCGTTCCGCGCCTGAAATGGACGAGATCACCGATACCAGAAACGATTCGGTCTTTATGAAAGATCAGTATCTCTACGGTATCCGGTATCGCGGCAATTTCGGCTACGGCCTTTGGCAGCAGGCGATTGCTTCGGACATGGCGCTCGCCGCCGCAAACTATGAAGCGGCCCGTCTTGCGATGCGGACGATCAAACGGGACGGCGGCGATCCGATGGGAATAGTTCCTACGCACCTGGTGGTAGACCCCACCAACGAGGCGGCGGCCCGCGCCCTGTTGGAAAAGCAGTTTATTGACGGCGGAGATTCAAACCCGAACTACCACACGGCGGAACTCTTGGTAATCGATTATCTGCCGCCCGCGCCGGAGCCGTACACCCCGGATGACGATTAATAAAAAGAAGGTGACCCATGAACAAGGAACAACTTGCGCCCTGGATTGAAAAACTGATCCAGGCGGAAAAAAAAGACCGTAACGGCATTGTAACGGAGATGTGCCGGGAACACGGCCTTAACATCGGCGATGCCTGGAGCCTGCTCAAAGAGGCCGGCTTCGATCCGAAGGCAGCCCCCGGAGCGCTGAACCCGCAAGGAAGCGGCGATACGCCGCCAGCGGCGGACAATACACTACCGGATACCGGCATCCCGCCGCTCCCGCAGGAGGGCGGCAATACGCAGATCAAGGAGGGGAGCGGCGATACGTCACCTGCGGTTGAGGGAAACAAGGTGTCGGTTACACTGCGGCATAAAACCGGTTACCCTAAGTACCGCCGCGCCGGGCTTATCCTTTCGCAAAAGCCGGAAACCCACGAAGTTACCGAAACGCAGCTTGCCATACTTAAAAAAGACACTTGGGTAGAGGTTATTGAAACATGATCCCGCTTATCACCGCAGAGCAGTTTCTTTCCATGCAGACCGCGTCCGTGATACTTCCCTCCGGGGAGGACGGCGAACCGGATATTGCCCGGATTAAAACCGCCCTGCGGCAGGCTACCGGGGTTATCGCGGCGCATCTTCCCTGGCTTCTTGATGAGACTGGGGAAATTGGCCGCCCGGTCAATCCGCAGTTTTCCGATGCGCTGGAAGCGGTCTGTGCCGATCTCGCCCTTGACCGGCTGACCGATACCGTTACCAGCAGCGAAAACACTCGGAACAAATACAAGGAAAGCCTGGCCCTGCTGGAAAAGATCAACCGGGAATACCAGGGCGGCCTTGAGGGGCCGGGCTATCAGGGATCGGAAGTAGTAATTTCCGGTGAAGGCAACATCCCGGACGGCAGATTTTTCAAAAAAGGGAAGGTATTTTGATGGCCGAAACCCAGGGAGCGCAGGTCAGTTTTGATCTCAAGGAAATTGACAAGGTAAAAAAGCTGCTTGCTAAAGCCGCCCTGGACAGCGCGGATCGCGCTAAGCTCCTACAAAGTATCGGCGTAGAGATGGAGGCTCAAACCCAGGAGCGTTTTGATACCCGGAAAAGCCCTGACGGTAATTCATGGAAAGCCTTGGCGCAAAAAACGCTGGATTACTACGCGAGCCGGGGGTTGGCGGGGAGCCGGTCAATTTTGGTTGGGGAAGGGATGCTCCGGGATAGTATCACCAGCGAAGTCCAGGGCGGGGCTTGGTCGGTATTGGTAGGAGCGACAATGGAATACGCGGCGGTTCATCAATTCGGCGCGGAGATAAAACCGAAAAGCGCCAAAGCCCTGTTTGTTCCGGGTTACGGAATGTTGAAAAAAGCAACGATCCCGGCGCGGCCTTACCTGGGCGTTTCGCCGGAGGATACAAAAGCGATTGAGGCGGCGACAGCCGCGTTTTTAGCGGGGAATATACAATGAGCGGTTACCTCACCATCCGCGATGCGGCGGTAGAACAGATAAAAGCAGGGATACTGCCCCTGTATCCCAAAATGACCATAGAGGCCCACCCCGGTCTTTTTACCGCCGAGTCTATCAAAAGGGATGCCCAGCGAACCCCGGCTATCCTGACGAGCCTGGTAAAATTCACCGATGGGGCACAAAACAGTATCACTTTCGTAAGCTGGGTTTTGTACCGGGCAAGCAGCGCGGACAAACTCTACGATGGGGCATTGAAAATTGTATCGGCATTAATCCCGGTTATCAGAAAAGTGGATTTTGATCTGGTTATAAAAGATACCAACATCGAGTCCGAGTGTCTTTTTTCAGGAACCCTGGACGCTATGAATATCACGATGTGGGCGGTGAAGTGGGAATTGGTACTCAAGGATCACGCGGTCAAGGATACCGAGCCCTTTGACGAGTTTGAATATTTTGAAGGTACGATGGAAGTCGGAACCATAGAAATAGACGATCACACGAATATGGAGGATTGATTATGGCAATACCCTTTACACAAATCCCTGACGTGCTGTTAGTGCCAGGGCAGTACCAGGAAGTGGACAACTCCCTGGCGGGGAGTACCAGCGAAATTAAAAAGGCGCTCATTATTGCCTGCAAGAGCGCGGCGGGAACGGCTCCCGCTGGAACGCCCGTGCGGGTACTCTCCGATCTCAAAGCCGCCGCGCTCTTTGGCTACGGCAGCCCCGCCGCGATCCTGACAAGAATTTTCCTAGCCTTGAATAAGATCGAGGAGTGCTGGGTGTTGCCGGTAGCAGCGCCAGGAGCGGCTACGCCCTGGCAAAAAATCTACACGGTTTCCGTTACCACAGCCCAGCAGGGCGGGGCGGCGATTACGGTCAACGGAGCGAAGATCGACGCTGCCGCTGTCGTTCCCGGCGCTTCCGCCGAAGAGGTAGCCGCCGCGATTGTGGCCCGGATCAACAGCGAGGTATGGCTGCCCATTGAGGCGGAAGCCGGAGAGGATGGAGAATTTACCGTTAAGGCCGTGGTGCCAGGAACGAGCGGAAATGCCAATAGCGTTACTATCGTAAGCGAAGCTGTCGGGGTTACAATTACCGAAGGGGCTGTTACACAGGGGGCGCAAACCGCGAATATCACGCCGCTCTTTCCCGGCTTGGGAAGCGTCCGGTACAATTACGTCATCTCTGATTTTGATGATCCCGATAATATCGCCGCCCTTGCAACGGAACTCACCAGCCGTTTTGGGGCCATGCGCCAGATCGGAGGCCGGGCTTTTGTGGCCCTCTCCGGCGAGCTTGGCAGCGTCAGTGAGCCGGGCACCGTGCTGGCCAGGGCCGCCGCGATAAACAATCCGCATATCGTGCTTGTTCCCCGGCTTACCAACCCGCAGCTTCCCGGCGAGTGGGCTGCCCGGTGGTGCGCCATCGCCTGCCGTATCCTGGCGGACGATCCCGCCGCCAATACCTACGATCTTACTGTTACCGGCCTCGCCTCCAAAGTGGAGCTTGACGCCGATACCCGGCAAATCATGCTCACAGCGGGGATTGCCACCTGCCGCCTGGACACCACCGGCAACGTACTGATTGAACGGCTGGTAACGAGCTACACGGAAAACAGCGACGGGGGCCGGGACACGAGCTACCTGGACATCCAGGTTCCCGAAACGGTAGACGCGGTGCGTACCTACATCAACGCCGAGGCAAAGAAACGGTACAAAACATGGAAGTTGGCGAGTACCGAAGAAAACTTCGGCTCCGGCGCAAAGGTGATGACCGCCGGAATTTTCCGGTCGTTCCTTTGCGAACTGTACCAGGCGGTTTTCATCAAGGAAAAACGCTGGTGCCAGGATTTTGATGGCTACAAAAGTTCCCTCATTGTGGAAGTCAAATCGGGAAGCAAAACCTGGCTTGAGTACAGCCATCAGCCGAATCTGATCGGTCAATTCTACATCGGAGCAGGATTGCTGCAATTCAAATAGGAGGATAGAAGAATGAAACTTGAACGGGTACACCGGGTTATATCATCGGCGCTGGGAGAGCTTCCCCTTCAGGAGGGCGGATCAACTTTCAAGCCTGCCGGGGTCAAACGCGAAACCAAGGCGGGGGAGGTGCCGGAAAATACGGGCTACACGGAAAAACAGACCTTCGCCGAATTGAAGCTCAAGCTGAACGCCACCGGAACCCTCGGCGTGGAAGAAATGAGCGATGTAGGTGAGGATACCCTCACCATTTTCACGACCGGCGGCAATCAATACATGATGCCCAACGCCTGGGTAACCGAGCCGGGGGAATTGGGCGATGCCGAAATCAGCATTACCTATAATTCCGGCACGAGTCCCCGGCTGTAGGAGGGCGGTATGGCTTACGATCCCTTTGAGCCGGAAGTATTTCGCCTGCGCGTCCCGATCAGAAAAGGCGAGGTGGAGTACAAGGCGCTGACACTGAGGCCGCCCGTACTGCGGGACATCATACGGACGGATGGCCACGCGCCGGAAAGTGTCGCCTATGCCAGGGCTTTGCTTTCATCCTTGTCCGGGGCGCCGGAGGCGGTGCTGGATCAACTGGCGCCGGAGGATTGGGCCGATCTCCGGCTTGTCCTTGCGCGAACCAATATGCGCTTCATGGGCCTGGTAAACCTTCTTGATGAAAAAGAGGAGGCGGAAACCGGAGACCCTACAGCGGCGGCGGCAGAAATGGCGGCGAAGCCGGGGAACGTTACACCGCCGCCGAATTCCGGGCCGACCTCCGCCGCGTAACCAGCGAGTTGTTACAGATGATGCCGTCTATCAGCTTTGAGACTGTTATGGGTTTTACCTGGGCGGAACTCAAGGAATGGCATGAGGCGGCATTTGAAGTGTACAAAAACCTCCACGGGGTTGACTAGAAAAAAATGGCGCGGGAAATAACAGCAGGGGTACTGCTCAACCTTAAAGATCAATTTTCCTCTAAAATCAAAGGGGCCGGGATTTCCGTCCAGGGCTTTGCCGATAAAGCGGTAGGCGTTGCCAACAAAGTCAATCAGGCGTTTTCCGGCATTGCCGGAACCCTGGGCGGTCTGGGCGTTTCCCTCGGAGCCCTGGGCGCGGTCAAGGCAACCATCGACCTGGATGATCGGATGGTAAGGCTTGGGCTTACCGCCAACGCCGATGCCGCCGCAGTCAACGCCCTCAAGCGGCAAATTTTTGAAACCGCCCAAATGCCGGACATTAAACTCAATACCGATTCGATAATCAGCGCCCTTGAGGTGGTGATGACCAAAACCGGCGACCTGCGGTT
>JAISYA010000138.1 GCA_031270205.1 Treponema sp. | reverse complement strand
CCAATATCTGTCACCACTGTTCATTGATTCTCATTTAAGGCCTTGTGAGACAATCAGATCGTTTGTATCTTTCAGGTGATACACATGATAAATTTTTCCCAGGAACTTGTATCGATGCTGTTGACGCTCACGTTGGGCGCTGCGATGCAAAGCCAAGGGAGAAATAAACCTTCATAACTTTTTTCTTTGACAAGGGCCAGTATGTGCCGTTGCATATCGCCCGGAACTTTTCGAAGCTGGTCAAGCGTTGAAAGCTCAAATTTTTTGTATTTCTCCAGTTTAAAAGGTTTTATTACCTTGTTGTTTAACAACACGTGTGCTTTACCCGCAAATTCCGTATCGCTGATATTCGTGGGAAGTTTTTTAATTTCTTCCGCAAGGTCCTTACCGATAATTTCAAACCATGTGTATATCCATGATTTGTGATCACGCAATAGAGGTAACACGGACTCAGGCGCGTTTTCAAGGAGAAAGATTATGTCCGGGACGTTCTCTGCCTTGAAACCATTGTTAACCTTAAACGGCATGCCGGGATTGAGGAGATAGGCAACTTTGAGAACGCCATTATTTTCGTCGTTCTTTGCCGACGATTCTTCGGCGATTTCCTCAATCTTTTTTGCAATGTCGGGATACTCGCCTTTCAGAAACGCGCTCAGGCGGCCCCGAAACAGGTATTTTTTGGCAGCTTCGATGTTGTCTATGAGCGCGCTTCCCAGGTCCTCAAGGGTGGTGCACTCGGTTTCGCCTATGGAAAAGGTCCAGTCTTTTTTTGCCCGCTGGTAGACTTCAACCGTTTCGCCCGCCAGGTGCCGTGTTACTTCGTCATAGCCCCAGCGGTATTCCGGATCGGTGACGAGCAAGCCCCTGATAAGGCGTTCCATGTTTTGGCTGACCTTTGGTTCCTTGCTGAGGATATCGTCGGCGATTCTGCCTTCGTAGGTATCCCGCATGAGGTGCGCGTCGTTGCGGCGCTTGCCGTTTTCCGTGGTGAAGGGGTCTTTACCGGTGAGGAGTTCCCAGAGGGTGATGCCCAGGGCATAATAATCCATCTTGGGGCTGATGAGACCCGAGAGCACTTCCGGCGCGGCGTAGCCTGTGGTGCGGGAACCGGTCCGGGTTTTGTGAAGCTGTTCGGCCTCCTCCATGATACTTGAAATGCCGAAGTCCGCAATAACGGTGTCAGAGCCTTTGTAGCGTTTTCTTTCCTCGCCGTCCTCGCCGACTTCATCAATCTCTTCGACATGACGGAAGTAAATATTCGCAGGTTTTATATCTCTGTGGATGATTCCCATTTCATGGCAGGCTTTGAAGGAATTGATCACCTCCCTGCAAATTCCGGCTACTTCCTCTTCGGAAAGCGGGAGGTAGCGGTAAGAACGTTTTTCGTCTTCATTGCGGGTGTCCAGGGCGCCTCCCGCGGCGAACTCCATGATTTCGTAAAAACGGTCGTTGTATGTCCCGAAGTCATAAACATTTACGATGTCGGGATGGTTCAGTTCTTTGAGCTTATCAAGGATTCCGGTTTTGGGTTTGGTCACGCTGCGGTAGTATTTGATGACACCGGGCTTTCCGTCCTTATCCGCGAGATAGATGTCCGCTTCGCCGGAGATAGTAGAGAGCCCCTGTTTAACTTTCCACCCGGAGACCTGTTCTCCAATCTGCAAAAGGCCGCCTGTGAAATTCGCGCCCGTTTCAGTAGTCGAACCGGACACAAGCTGTGTCCCCCCCGTGATAATTTGTGTTCCTCCTGCCGCATCAATAATCTGCGTTTCCATATCTGCCCCCTTTATATTTTATAGTGCGTAATGGCCAAAGTATCCCAATATCCTGACAGGATAGTTCCGCTTTCATTCAATGTCCCCCTAAAGTTATTCATAGAAGTCCACAACAACGGACATCCTTTCGGAGTCATACTCCCGGTTAAGGTTACATTTGTTCCGTCAAAATTTACCCGGAAAACACCATAATTATCGCCATGACCGCCGCAATGGTGCATACAATGCGCTGAGGTGAGCGTCATAATGATTTTAATGTATTCATAGTCGGCGGCGGGATTACCATGGTAATAGACCCCTGCTATCAACTTTTTACGCCGTTCCTGTTCCAGCTTTTGCCGTTCAACCGCTATCCACCGCTGCCGTTCCGCTTCAGCTCCGGCGCGGCGGCGCTTAAGTTCCGCATCGTCAATTTTTTCAACGGGCGACAGCGGAGGGAACTTCTTTTCAAGTTCCGCTTCTATCGCCTTTTGATCCCGCTCAATGACGGTTTTTTCCAGTCCGGCGTAGGCTTTCATCCGGAACGCCTCTTCCGTCGGGTCGGGTAGTTCCAGCGTAAAGGGACGGCTGCCGAAAGCCTTAATAATGCGCTTCTCCCGCTTGTTGAAGTAATCCCGCTCTTCAAGCAGGATCTGCCGTTCGATGAGTTTTTTCTGAAACGCCTTGAACTCGGGCGATTCGTTCTGTTCCAGAGCCTTGAATTCCGCCGCAATTTTTGCCGCTTCTTCCGCGCTCATTTTTGCGGGCTCTGGCGCTTGCTGAGTGGAAACCGCTGCCGCTTCAAGGGCGGAGTTCAAAATCGCGCCGCATTTTTCGCAGACGTCGTTAATCGACGGCGTTCCGCATTGAGGGCAGTTGGCGGAGATGACCCGCCGCCCGCAGTGGGGGCAGAACTCTTTAGTGGTACGCGTTGAACAGTATCCGCACTCCCGTTCTTCGCCCCCGGTTTTTTCACCGCAGTTAGTGCAGAATGAGAGTTCCGGGTCCAGGGCGGCGCCGCAATGTTTGCAAAGCGCCGATCCCGCAGCAGCCGCCTGCTGCGCTTGCTGCGCCGCTTCCTGCCGCTGTAACTGTCCGTTCTCTGCCATGGTTTATTCCCCTTGTTCCAGAATTTTTACAACCACCGCCGTGCAGTTGTCGTCAGAATTGTGGGCGATTGCCGTATCTACAATATATTTCGCAATTTCCTCAGGCGGGCTGTCCCGGCCAAGGGCTGTTTCTATCTCGTCGTCGCTGACAAAGCCGTGAACGCCGTCACAGCAAAAGAGGAAAACATCTCCCGGTACCGCAACGGAGGACGCGAAACGGCTCGCGACGCTCACATCAGGAAGGCCCGCGCCAACCGCGTTGGTTATGATGTTTTTTGCCGCGCCGGGCACGACGCTGGCAAGCGAATCGTCCCGGGTGAGCTGCCTGATAAACCCGTTCCGCAGCCGGTAGCCCCGGCTGTCACCGGCGTTAAAAAAACCGGGCGGAGCGCCGTTTTGCAGCACAAGCCCCGTAAGGGTGGAACCCATGTTAGGGGTTCCCCGGGTTTTGCCTTCCTCAAGAAGTGACGCGTGAACAGCTTTTATCGTCAGTTCAAGATTTTCGGCGTCAAAGCTTCCGGTACAGGAAGCCGCCGCGTCGCGCATCTTTTCCACTACAAAAGCGCTGGCGGCATCTCCCGCGTCGTGGCCGCCCATGCCGTCGGCAACGGCAAAAAAAAGGGGCGTTATTATCTCGCCGTCAAAGACCGCCGCGCCTTCTTCCGGTCCGCCGCCCCCGGGAGGAACCGCGTTGAAAGTCCCGGTTTTGCCGGCGATTAAAAATGAATCCTCATTGTGGGGGCGCCTGCCCTTTGATGAATAGGCCGCCGCTTGAATAGTCATCCTTCCTCCACTGTGAACGTAATATTGGCAAGATTCAATACATCGTTCTTTTTAATTTGAACCGGCGTATTCGGTTCCAGCTTCGCTCCGTTTACGTAGGTCTTGTTCGTGGAACCCAGGTCCGCAATACGCCACTGCGCTCCCTGCCGCGCAATTTGAGCATGCCTGCCGGAGATGACGGGAAACGCGCCCAGCCGTGCGGCATGCTGCCCTGTGGTTCGTCCCAGGATGTCGCCGTCGCGGACTTCCAGCCGCCAGCCGTCAGGGTGGCAGATAAAAATTGTCTCGCCGGGCAGCTGAACAATAACCGTGGCGGCGGAGGGCTGATCCGGCGCGATGGGCCCAGGCTGCGTCTTAACTTCCGGCGGCGGTGTGGTTACCGGCGCGGCGGACGGCTGAGCCGGTACGCCGGACTCCCGGATGGCCATAGGGCTGCCGCACTTGCCGCAAAATTTACTGGTTCCCACATAGCCGCATTTGGTACAACGCAAGAGCTGCGCGCCGCACTGGTCGCAGAAACACGAATCGTCGGGGATTTCCTGCCTGCATATCTTATTCGGACAGATCATTGTTCCCCTCCATCAGGAATGTCTTCCGCCTCAATGGTTTTGAGCTTATCGGCCCTCTCTTTCTGGGAAAGCGCGGCAAGCCGGCTTGACTGGCGGGTCGTGATTTTTTCAAAGAACACGCGGATTTCCCCGGCGTTGCCGAAATTGAGACCCTTGCTGCGGTGCATGGCAAACACGGCTTCTTCCGATATTTCAAGAGCCCGGGGAGTAAAGCAGTAACCCTGCTGTTTCGCCATGCTCTGCAAAATAAGGAAGAGTTCTTCTGCGCTGTAGTCCGGCAGGTAAAGGTAGTGCTTGAAACGCCGCCTCATGCCGGGGTTTATTTTGTCAAGGAAATATTCCATCTCCTTTGGATAACCAGCGGCGATCCCCACAAACTCGGTACGGCGATCTTCGAGGTACTTCATTAAGGTTGTGGCAGCTTCTTCGGCAAAGGAATCCACAGGACCCCGTTCGTTAGCCAAGGTGTAGGCCTCGTCCACAAAGAGAATACCGCCCATGGCTTTGCGGCAGTATTCGTTTACATTATCTTTTGACTGGCCGACATAGGAGCCTTTAAGCCCGTTGCCGTCGATTTCGATGACATTGTCCGTGGGCAGCAGTCCAATCGACTTGAAGAGTTTCCCCATGGTTCTGACGATAGTCGTCTTGCCCGTGCCGGGGTTTCCGGTAAGGATGATGTTGTTGCCCTCGCCCTTTGTCTTTGTCCCATCCTTCTCTTCAATTTCTTTTTGAATTAGAATCTTGTTGGCAATTTCTCGGACGGCCTTTTTTACATCGATCATGCCGACCATGGCATCAAGTTCCGCGAGCACTTCGTCAACTGAAAGCCGCTTTTTCTTTTCGTAGCCGATGTCGGCGGCCTCGATGGTTTTCATCTCCTCCACACTCAGGTCATGGCCGCTTGATTTGAGTTCCGACAGCCTGTCGCTCTTGCGGGTCTCGATACGCTCAAGGAAGACACGGATCTCGCCGGCGTTACCAAAGTTCGCGCCCTTATTGTTGTACATGTCGGTAATGGCTTCTTCCGCCGCCTGAAGCGCGTCCGCGGTCAGAACAAGCTCTTTTGCCTTTGCCATGCCCTTGAAAATCAGGAAGAGTTCTTCGGCGCTGTAATCGGGCAGATAAAGGAAGTGCTTGAAACGCCGCCTCATGCCGGGGTTTATCTTGTCAAGGAAATATTCCATCTCCTTTGGATAACCCGCGGCGATACCGACAAACTTGTCCCGATCATCCTCAAGATGTTTCATCAGGGTAACGGCGGCCTCTTCGGCGAATGAGTCCGAGGGGCCGTTTTCGTCCGCCAGGGTGTAGGCTTCATCGACAAAGAGGATGCCGCCCATTGCCTGGGCGCAGAGATCGTTCACCCTGTCCTTGGACTGGCCCACATAGGAACCCTTAAGGCCGTTGCCGTCGGTCTCGATAACCGTCTCGGTTGGTAAAAGCCCCATGGCATTGAACAGCTTGCCCAGGGTGCGGACAATTGTTGTTTTGCCCGTACCGGGGTTTCCGGTAATGATAATGTTGTTCCCCTCTTTGTCCCTCTTCTTCGCTGCCTTGACGTCCTCACCGGCGGCTTCGGCGGCCTCCTTCTCCTTTTTCTCGATGTCCAGTTCAATCTGAATCTTGTTGGCAATGCCGCGCACCGCCTTCTTTACCTCGGTCATGCCCACCATGGCGTCAAGCTCGGCCAGCACCTCGTCAACGGAACGCCGCTTCTTCTTTTCGTAGCCGATGTCTGCGGCCTCGATAGTTTTAAGCCCGGCGTCCTGTTCCGCAGCGGAAAGTTTCGCCAGCCTGTCGGACTGGCGGCTGGTAATTTTTTCGTAGAACACCCGGATGTCCCCCGCGTTGCCAAAGCCGGGGCCCTTGTTATTGACCATGTCCCGAATCGCGGCGCGGGCAAGTTCACGGGCTTCCTCCGTCAGGACGTAGCCGTTTTTCTCTACGTTAAACTTTTCAAAAATCGTGAACAGCTCATCCGCGGTGTAGTCGGGGAGGTGCAGGTAGTGCTTGAAACGCCGCCTCATGCCGGGGTTTATTTTGTCAAGGAAGTTATCCATTTCTTTTTTGTAGCCCGCGACAACGCCGACAAATTCGGTGCGGCGGTCTTCAAGGTACTTCATCAAAGTTGTTGCCGCTTCTTCCGCAAAGGAATCAACCGCGCCGTTTTCGTTGGCCAGGGTGTAGGCTTCATCAACGAACAGAACGCCGCCCATGGCCTTTTCGCAGAGTTCGTTCACCTTGTCCTTGGACTGACCCACATAGGAACCTTTAAGGCCATTGCCATCGGTTTCGACAAATTTTTCAGAGGGAAGCAGCTCAACCTCTTTGAAGAGCGCCGCCATGGTGCGGACAATCGTTGTCTTGCCGGTGCCGGGGTTTCCGGTGATAACGATGTTGTTGCCTTCGCCTTTAACAGCCGAGCCTTCCTGTTCGGCTTTCTTTTTCTGCATGATAATCTTGTTGGCGATGCCCCGAATGGCTGCCTTTACGTCCGTAAGCCCTACCATGTTGTCAAGCTCCGCGAGGATTTCGTCAACCGTTCTGGGCTTGTATTTAAGAGGCAGGTCCTCCGCCAGTATGGTCCTGTAATCCTGGGCGCCTGGGCTTCCCGCGTTAAGTGAAGTGAGACGGGCCTCCTGGTTTTTGCTGATCGTAGGGATGATGTCTTTTTCCACAAGCCAGCCGTTTTTGTATTCACACTCGCTGTCGCCGCGCCGTTCCGCGATGTACGCCTCGAAGTGCTGTTTCAGGGCGGGGTCAACGACGAAGTTACTCTCCCTGAGTTTTTTCAGGAGCACAAGGGCAAGTTCACCGTTTGAAAGTTCCGCAAAATCAAAGGCCTTTGAAACGCGCTGGCGGTCTTCCACGTTGTTCTTGAAACATTCTTCAAAACCGTCGCGGCTGCCGATGATGACGCAGATACATTCGGCCGCCGGCTTATTCACGGCAAGAATGAGTTCGTGCACAAAGGCGGAGTTTTCCGTGGCGTTGTCCACCACAAGAATCGCTGGTTTCTGTTCCTGCAAAAACGACGCCAGGGCGAACTCGTCGGCGTATTGTTTGGCGAGTTTGCGCGCCTCAATGATGGTTGCCCGGTCCGATTCAAGGCACTTTTCGCGCTGTAATTCCTTTACAAAGCAGGAGGCGACCAGGGTTTTTCCGGTTCCGGTGTCCCCCCGGAACACAAAAATTTTTCTGCCCATAGCGCCGCCTACACCGGCTTTGACCCGCTCGCGCTGAAACTTGAGGGAGCGTTTTTCGGCGTCAAGCTCTTTGCGTACTTCGGCCTGGCCAATGTAGTCGGAGGGAATGTCAAGCGCCGGGGCCGCCGTTATTGCCGACGGCGCGGCTGCCGTAGTTTGGGGGGCGGACATAGCCGGTTCCACCGCCGTCATTACCGGTCCGGCGCCCGCCGGTTCAGTTAAAACGCCGCAGAACCGGCAGTATTTTGCGTTTTCCCTGTTGTTCCTGCCGCAAACAGCGCATACAAGCGTATCGCTCATGGCATACTCCTCATTTCCTTCACACCACTCCGCTTAAATCATTTGTCCGCGTTTAGGCCAGACCTGTATTTACGGGCTCCCTGTTTTATTTAGCTTCTTCCAGGCCAACGCATTATCCAAATTATCCTTTGCGGTGCTGTTCTTCGGGTCAATTCGAAGCGCCTGCTTATAATCGTCTATCGCCTGATCTACATCCCCATTGTTTAAGTGGGAAATTCCCCGGTTGTTATAGGCGTTCGAATTATGGGGATCAAGGTTAATCGACTGGGTGAGATCACTTATCGCCTGGCCGTAATTCTCTTTGCCGTAATAGGAAGAACCTCTGGCAAAGTACGCCATAGGATCATTGGGATTGAGACTGATCGCCTTATCACAGTCTGCTATGGCCTGATCATAATTCCCCCGGCGCTGGTAGGCCCGTCCCCGGTAAGCATAGGCCGAGGCATTATTGGGGTTAAGCCGTATTGTCTCATTGAACTCCCGGAGCGCCGCATCATAATCTTCCTGATTGAGATAACTTACGCCGCTTTGGAATACTATATTTTCCATACTTACCAGACTCGCGCTGACGTAGCCCGCCTGGCCGTCTATCTCTACCGGAAGCCAGCCGTTATTAACAGCGCCGGCCGCAATGAGTGTGTCGCCTTTTTTCATTTGGGTGATAACGTTGTCTTTGGTGCTGTCAGGAGCGGAACGGATATTCGCCGCCGCGCTTGTTACCGTAACCGTAACAACAGGAGGCTCTTCCACAACGACTTCTCTTCCGGTCAATCCCAGGCGTTGCAGCCCCATCCGTAATAAATTGTCCGCGCCTAAAAACATTACTATAAAAATTGCAACTGCCGTTAGTATAGGCGGCCACGCCAAAGCCGCCGTCGAAGCGTTCCATTTTTTCATTCTCCATTTATAAAAGAACCAAACAGGAACGATTGCTATAAACGCGATTATTATATGGCCAATTCCGGTAGTAAACAACGCTCCAAACAACGAGCCCAACAAAAAACGAAAGAGAGCAAACCCAATGGCTCCCCCAATTAGCGCTCCAATTACACCGCCCGCAAGACCTACACAGCCGCCTAGCAACGCCCCAACAACACCGCACACCGTTCTAATAGTGGATATGGCGTCATAACTTCCATCCAATTCTCCCATACGAAAACCATCGGGAGATGTTGCGTATAATATCCAACAGGCAAGGGCGGCGAATATCCCCCAAAACACCAGGCTGAAAACAACTTTCTTTTTGGCGGCGCTTGCGGCGGCCCTCTTTGCCGCATGCCGCGCACGCTCCGCCTCCTGGCGTTTCCCTTCCTCTATTCCCGCGATGCGGGCAGTCTTCTCAGCCTCGAACGCGCCTATTATGGCGTCAATGCTTGAAAGATAATCGTCAAATATATCTACGGCCCCGGCTTTCGCCCCGAGCGCCGCTTTGGCCTCG
>JAISYA010000125.1 GCA_031270205.1 Treponema sp. | reverse complement strand
ATGAGGCTGTTCCAAAACTTCAGTTTTGGAACAGAAACCTTTAAAAAACGCAGTTTTGCAAGGCTTTAGCCTGAAAAACTGCAAGAGCCTGGTCCAAAACCGTGCCCCCCGGCTATGCCGGGAACGTGAGCGCACAGTCAATTAGTTTTGGAACAGGCTCAGGTAATTATCACGGAGCGCAGCGAGCCTCCGATCACGTACGGGAAATGATTCACTGTCTCTGCTGAACGACTCAGCTTCTCTGCTGAGTTCCTCAGCTTCTCTGCTGAGTTCCTCAGCTTCTCTGCTGAGCGGCTCAGCTTCTCTGCTGAGTTCCTCAGCTTCTCTGCTGAACGGCTCAGCTTCTCTGCTGAGTTCCTCAGCTTCTCTGCTGAACGACTTAGCTTCTCTGCTGAACGACTTAGCTTCTCTGCTGAGTGACTCAGCTTCTCTGCTGAGCGGCTCAGCTTCTCTGCTGAGCGGCTCAGCGTCTGTTCTGAGCGGCTCAGCTTCTCTGCTGAGCGGCTCAGCGTCTGTTCTGAGCGGCACAGCTTCTCTGCTGAGCGCCTCGCTGTCTCTGCTGAGCGCCTCCCCGTCTTTCCCCGGTTTGTATTTCCCGCTTGCAAGTAAACGCCGATGCCCTGGTTTGCCGCGCCGCTTGTCTTTCCCTGGCGAATGGGCTACCATAAGAAAAGTGGATACCCTTCTTTTAACCGCCGAGGACGTAGCTAAACGGCTGCGGATAAAAAAATACACCGTCTACGAGCTTATTAAACGGGGAGAACTTCCCTCCACACGGGTAGGCAAGCAGGTGCGGGTTTCCGCGGAAGACATAGACCGCTATCTGCGGGCCGGCAAAACGGGACCTTTTCAGGATGAGGATTCTCCAAAGGCCCGGCGCGCCGAGGAAGGGGAAGGCGGGGCGGACGGAATTGGGGAAGGACCGGCCGCCGTAACACAGGCCCGGCAGGTGATTGTTTCCGGGCAGGACAAATGCCTGGATCTTTTGATTGCGAGAATCGGCAATGAAACCGGCGGCCCGGTTTTCCGCTCGTATACGGGGTGTTATAGCAGCCTGGTCGCCCTGTATCTGGGAAAAATAACCATGGCCGCTTCCCATCTTTGGGACGCCGAGACCGATACCTACAATTATCCTTTTATACGCCGCCTCCTTCCGGGCCTGCCCGTGGGGGTTCTGCGCCTGGCGGGCCGCAGGCAGGGCTTTTATGTGCAAAAGGGGAATCCCCTGGGTATACATGGCTGGGGAGATTTGGCGCGGACTGATCTTGCCATGATCAACCGGGAACGGGGCTGCGGCACCCGTATTCTTTTGGATCAAAAACTCAGGCTGTCGGGTGTCAGGGCGGAACATATACGCGGCTATTCCCGTGAATCCGTCTCCCATATTGCCTGCGCCGGCGTCGTCGCCAGAGGCGGTGCGGACCTGGGCTGTGGCTGCGAAAGCGCCGCCTCTGATATGGCCGGCGTTGATTTTGTCCCTCTCCAGCTTGAATGGTACGATTTTGTATTCCGCCTGGAGGACAGGCGTATTCCCGAGGTACAGGCTGTTCTGGCTTATGTGGATTCAGGCGAATTCCGTAAGGACCTTGCAATGATGGGAACGTATGATCTTTCCCGGACAGGGCATTACGAAGAATTTTGAAGCGTAAGGAGTTTGCATGATCAAATCTGACGCTGATTTAATTATCATCGGAGCGGGGCCTGCCGGCCTTACCGCCGCCCAGTACGGGGCCAGGGCCGGCCTCAAGGTTCTGGTAATTGAGCAGCTTGCCCCGGGCGGACAGGTTTTGTTAATCGACGCGCTTGAGAATTACCCCGGCAATGTGGAACGGCGGGATGAGGAGGGCAGGGTAATTGCCGGCCCCAGAACGGGCTTTGATTTTTCGCGGGACCTCCACCGTCAGGCTGAAGCCTTCGGCGCTGTTTTTCTCAGCGGGGCGGTAACCGCTTTGAAAAAAGAGGGGGAGCTTTTCATCGCGAAGATGGCCGGCGGCGAAAGCCGCGCCGCGCCCGCGGGGATCATCGCTACCGGGGCGGTTCACCGCTGCCTGGACGTTCCCGGCGAAAAGGAATTCACCGGCAGGGGAGTTTCCTACTGCGCCGCCTGCGACGGCCCTTTTTTCAGAAATAAAAAAATAATGGTGGCGGGCGGCGGGGACGCTGCCTGCGGCGAGGCCAGCTATCTTTCCCGGCTCAGTTCCCAGGTGATCCTCGTGCACCGCCGTGATCGTTTCCGGGCGCAGAAGGCCCTTGCCGAGCGGGTGCTGCGCAATCCCAACATTGAGGTCCGCTTCAATACAGTCATCAGGGAGATCAAGGGGGGAAGTCCCGCCGCCGGCGCAATCGCGCAAAAAGTGGACGCCGTGGTTCTTGAGCGCGGCGGCGAAAACGGCAAGGCCGGAGTTTACGAAGAATCCGTTGACGCGGTTTTTATTTTCGCCGGCGCCGTTCCCCAGTCGTCGCTGGTGGCGGGCGAAAACGGCGTTACGGCCGAACTGGACGCAAACGGCTATATTGTCACCGATCAACAAATGGCGAGTTCCGTACCGGGCCTTTTTGCCGCCGGCGATGTCCGTTCCGGTTCTTTCCGTCAGGTGGTGGTTGCCGCCGGGGAGGGCGCGGCAGCGGCTCACAGCGCCGCCGAATACATAGACAAATTGAACAACAGTGCGTATAATTGAGCCGCTTTCAAAACCAATTGACTGTGCGCTCACGTTCCCGGCATAGCCGGGGGCACGGTTTTGGAACAGACTCAATTGAGTGTAATTTGGGCTGTGTGTACAGAGCGTAAGAATGCAAACCGCGAAAAGTTAGAAGCTGCCTTTTGAGGAGACTGTTGCTTGATTCTAAAAAAGTTTGTTCTGCGTCCGGCCACTAGCTTGCTGCGCTTCGCGCATTATAATCTCCCAAAATCGCCTTCAGGCGGTTTTTTACCCCTCAAACTGCCAGGCTGCTTTGGCGGCAAGCAGCCTTTTAATTGGGGATTTTTTCGTGTTTTTCCTGAAAAAAAGCAAAAAAATCCCCGTGCGCAACAGGCTGCCTGCGCGCTTCTTTCTTTTTTTCTCTTTTTCTTCATTTGTTCCGTTTGTCCCGTTTCGGTTTTTCCGTTAAGTTTTGCCGATCCCGGCGCGCCGGAGGAACTTGCCGCGGCCATAGAGAGCGCTATGAGCGACGAACAGGCCCTGGCCCAGACCTTTATGCTTGGCTGGGGGGGGGCGGAGCCGTCGCCGCTTATTCTGCAATGGATTCGGGAGCGAAACATCGGCGGGGTGAAAATATTCGGCTGGAATACCGAAGACACGCTGCAGCTTGCCGGAACGGTGGGCGCTTTGCAGGAGGTGAGTCTCGCCGGGCCGTTTAATATTCCCCTCCTTGTAGCCACCGATCAGGAGGGGGGCTGGATCCGTCATGTGAAGGGAAGTACCAGCGAAACGCCCGGCAATATGGCTATCGGCGCTTCGGGCTATCCGCAGGACGCGTACCTTGCGGGGTACTACATCGCAAAGGAGCTTGCGGTATTGGGGATCAACATGAACTTTGCCCCCGCGGTGGACCTTTTTACCAACCGCGCTTCGGTGCTTATCGGCCCAAGGTCTTTCGGGAGCGATCCGGTGAAGGTGGGGATTCTGGGGGCGGCTTTTATGAAGGGCCATCAGGCCGCCGGGGTGATTCCCACGGCAAAGCATTATCCCGGCCACGGCGATACCGACCTGGATTCCCACGGGGTGCTGCCTGAGATTGCGGCCTCTTTCGAGACCCTCTGGAACCGGGAATTGATACCCTACCGTATGCTGGCTGTCGAGGGACTGCCCGCGGTGATGAGCGGCCATCTTGCCTTTCCCAATACCGAGGCCGCGTCGATGCCGGCTTCGCTTTCACCCTGGTTTTTGGAAGACGTGCTGCGGGACAAAATCGGCTACCGGGGGATTATCATTACCGATGATCTTATGATGAACGGCGCAACCGGATGGGCGGGGAGTCTTTCCCGTACCGCCAAACAGGCCTTGATTGCGGGTAACGACATTATCATGTTTTCAAATACGCCGAACCTGTACGAGCCGTTGTGGACTTTTTTGCTCAGTTCCATGAAAGAGGAAGAGGATTTCCGCGCAAGGGTGCGTGACGCGGCCCGCAGGACCCTGCTTGTCAAACTGCGTTACCTCAAAGGGGAGGGGAGCGTTCCCTATATTCCTGATCCGCGCAAGGTTGCGGCAGAGCTGCCCGATCCGGAAGGGGCCGCCTTCTTTGTGAATCTCGCCGCGCGGAGCGTTACCCTGGTAAAGCCCCTGCCGCCCGATTCGGTTTTTCCGCTGAAACAGGAGTCCGCCGGGCGGGTGCTGCTGGCGGGCCGCTACAATGATTTTTTCAAAGCGGGAAAGGCCGCTTTCCCCGCCGCCGATTCCTGCCGCTATACCGAAACTGACGGTCCCGCCGCGCTGCTCTCGTATGCGCGTAACGCCGACACGGTCATCTTCTGCCTTTCCGACGCCGCCGACCTGCGCCTGCTGCGAAGCCTTGAGCCGCTCAAAAAACAGGTGATTGTCCTTTCGGTATTAAATCCCGTATATCTTGAAAGCGTCCCCTGGGTGAACGGGGCGCTGGCGGTGTACAGCTACGCTCCTGAATCTTTTGCGGCGGGTTTTTCCGCGATGATCGGCAGAATCCCCGCCGAGGGCAGGCTGCCCTATGAGTGAGGGTCTTCGCTGGCGGAAAATGAAAAAACGGGATGCGGCCGAGCCTGAAAATCTGCTGCGCGGTCAGGAACCCTGGTGCGTTACCGCCTGTAGCAGATTTCTCAAGCGCAATCCCGCAAAGGAGCATGTGTGGACTCTGCGGGACAAACACGGTATTTACGGCATAATCATTCAGTCAAAAAGGACCCTGCTGCCGGTATTCCGCAGCCGGGAAGAAATACCCCAGCCGCGTTTTCTTCGCGGTTTTTTCAGGGCCGTTCCGATCCATTCGCTGCAGGGCCTGAAAGAAGACGCGGTACTTTTGGAACAGGCGCTGGAAAAATTCGGACGGAAGGTGTCGGAAACCATTGATTACGATCTTATGTGTATAGACCGGCCTCCTAACGAAGAGTGTTTTTCCGCAGGCCCCGCGGATCTGATACTCCGCAAGCCGCTGTTCACCGACGCGGATACCCTCGCCGCCCTGCAGGCCGCTTACGAGCAGGAGGAGGTGCTGCCCAAAAACGCGGTTTTTAATCCCGCGGTCAGCCGGCTGAACATCGAGCGCATTCTTTCAAGCGAACAGATACTCGCCGCGGAACTCGGCGGCCGCCTTGTGGGGAAGATCAACACCAGCAGTTTGTCTTTTACCCGCTTTCAGGTCGGCGGCGTCTACGTGCACCCCGGTTTCCGGGGCCTGGGCATTGCCCGCCGCATGGCCGCCGAATTTGTCCGCTCCCTCATCGCCCAGGGGAAGGGGATCAGCCTTTTTGTCAAAAAGTCAAATCCCGCCGCCCTTTCCGTTTACCGTCATCTCGGTTTTACTGTTTTGGGAGACTATCGGATCAGCTATTACTGATACCATTCGGCTGTTCCGCGGCCACAAGCGCGGCAGGCCGCTACTTTAAGTTGTTGGTATACGCGTCGGCGATATCTTTGGCAGCTTTGCCGCCCGAAAAGGTTACATTGCTGAAGGTGACCGATTTATCGACCTTTTCAAATTCCTCCGGCTGCTTCAGCTTTTGTTTATCGGATACCACAATCGTGATGCTGTTTACGGTATCGTCCCCGCCATAGCTTCTAACCTCTTGGGAGGAGGTAGTATACATATACAGGGGAATATTTACGGTCGCGTTCTTTATTTGCGCGCCTTTGAGCAGGCTGCCGTCTTTATTCGCGTCGGTTATACCCAGTATTTTTTCCGCGCCGTCACTGGTCAGGTTGGTTATAATAAAGGCATACTTCCCCTCGGCCACGTCAACGCCGGTAAGCGTAAATTTACCCTTCGTAGAAGGAAGGCCGTCTTCCTCAGGTTCCATAGGACAGCCGGCACAAACCAGAGATCCCGCCACTACGATACCGGCCATTACCAGATAAAACAGCTTACGTATCATTTTGTATCCTGCTCCTGAAACTTATCCTTTTGGTATCCTGTTAACTATTATAGCACAAATGGGGAAAAGATCAAGGGGAATTGCAGAAAACGGAAGAAAGCAGCGGCAAATTGGGCCGCAAACCGGTGAAGGTATTGACATAGCTTCGTATTTTGTCAATGTTAGTACGCATGGACGAAAAATTGTTACCACGCGAAAACGTTGAGACCACAACCGCGCCCGGTGCCCGTGCGGCGGCTTTTACCACACGCGGAACCGTTACCGGCCTGACCGTTATAGCCCTTTTCGCGGCGCTTATCGCGGCGGGGACATTTATCTCGATTCCCCTGCCCCTTTCGCCGGTTCCCATTGTACTACAGAACCTCTTCGCGCTGCTGGCGGGCCTTGTGCTGGGGCCGGCAAAGGGCGCGGCGGCGGTGGCGCTGTACCTTGCCGCCGGTATCATTGGCGCGCCGGTTTTCGCGGGCGCTTCAGGCGGCATTGTCCGCCTCATCGGGCCGACCGGCGGCTTCCTTATCGGCTATCTGCTGGCGGGCCTGGTTGCGGGCCTCCTTGCGGGCGTTCCCAGGCCGGAGCAAAAAATCCCGCTCTGGCGGGTAATCGCCGCGGTTTTTGCCGGCCTTTTGGTTGTGTATGCGCCCGGGGTGGCCTGGCTCAAAATCAGTACCGGGAGAACCTGGGCCGCGGCCCTTGCCGGGGGTTTTATCCCCTTTATCCCCGGTGACGTGGTGAAAGGCGCCGCGGCGGTCCTGATTGCCCCCAGGCTGCGGCGGGCCGCGGCGGATCTCTTCTCCCGTTAGCGGCAATGCACGGACCGGCCCTGTTTTCTATCCGCCGTCTTTCCAGGATTTTTCCCTGCGCCGCCGGGGAAGAACCCTGCCGGGCGCTGCGGGACATCAACCTCGACATATATGAGGGGCAGTGTCTCCTCATCGCCGGTTCCAACGGATCGGGAAAAACCCTGCTCATGCGGATCATCGCGGGGCTGATGGAACCCAGCGGGGGGGAGGTTCTTTTCCGGGGAAAAAACCTCAGGCGGGAACTGGGCCTCGTGTTTCAGGACGCCGACGCCCAGATTGTGGGGGAAACGGTAGCGGAAGACATTGCCCTGGGGCCTGAAAACCTGGGCTTTTCAAAGGCCGGGGTACAGGAGCGGGTAGACCGCGCCATTGACGCGCTGGGGCTTTCGTCCGTGCGTTCAAGCCCTCCCCGCAGATTGTCCGGCGGGGAAAAGCGCCGCCTCGCGGTGGCGGGAATCCTCGCCATGGGCTGCAATACCCTGATTATGGACGAACCATTTGCGAATCTTGACTGGCCGGGCGTAGTCCGGACCCTGCAAATAATCGCCGAACTCAAAAAAAACGGAAAGACCCTCATCATTCTGACCCATGAGCTGGAAAAGGTACTGGCCCTGGCGGACCGCCTGGTGATTCTCCACCGGGGCATGGTATGCGACGACGGCCTTCCGGAGGCGGTGCTTGACCGGCTCGATCCCGCCTGGGGCGTGCGTGATCCGAGAAGAAACTACGCCGGCGTGAAAGACTGCTCATGGCTGGAAGCATAACGAAAAACCACCGGATTCCCTTCAGTTACCAAAGCGGCGCCACTGTCCTGCACCGCGCGCCGGCGGGCCTGAAACTGCTGGCCCTGTTGCTGCTCTCGATTACCGCGTTCAGCTCCCTACCGGGGCTTTTGCTGTCCGCCGCGCTTACCTGCGCCGCTTCCCTCGCGGCCCGAATCCGGCCCTGGAAACTGCTGCGGGGCTTCCGCTCCCTTTTTATACTGTCCCTGTTTGTTTTGATTTTCACCACTGTTGATCCCGGCGCGGAAGGCGTCTCGCTGGGCGCAACAAGCCCCGCAGGCCCGCGCCTGCCGCTCGTCATCCCCTTCATCAGCGCCCAGGGGTTTGTCGACGGCATCCTCTCGGGACTGCGCGTAACGGTCTCCTTTGCCGCGGGTTCCCTGCTCTTCGCGGTAACCACCATGCGGGAACTGCGGCTTTCCTTAAGCAAAGCGGAACGGGCCGTTTCCGGCCTTTTGAGGCTGCTCCGAAACAGGGCGCGCGGGGAGACCGCCGGCCCGCCCCCGGACGGCGCCTTCCCCACCGGCCGCGTCAGCCTGGCGATCAGCGTCATGCTCAGCTTCATCCCCCGCTTTTTTGAACTGTGGGAAACCATGCACCTGGCCTGCGAAGGGCGCTCCTGCAAGCGGGGTTTCCGCCGGTTTACGCTCATCATGCCGTTGATAATCGAGCGGATGCTGGAAATGGCGGCCGAAACCGCGGACGCGCTGGAAGCGAAGGGGATTCAATGACCAGGCGCGTGCCGCTGGCATGATCGTTTCCATGCGTTCATCCGCTCCTCCCGGCCTGGAGGGACTCCGCTCAATAAGCGCACGGCGCAAGCCGTGTGGATGACTAATATGGCACAGCGTAGGCCCAGTGGCCGCCCCTGTATGCCACAGACCGCGCGGGGCTGTAAACGAAGTGTAATAACGGCTGTTTTTTGAGGGTATCGGCGGACAGTTTTCTGTTCTTGCGGCTCGTTTCCGCGGCTGTCCGGCTCCTCCCCCTCCTCATCCGCTGGTTTGCCCGCTC
>JAISYA010000105.1 GCA_031270205.1 Treponema sp. | reverse complement strand
CCGCCGCCGCCCTGCAGATCGTACAGGGCGATCTGATCCTCCATCGGGCCTATGTCAAGGGAAAAAAGCTCTTCCCTTTCGATGGAATTGATATCCTCGCCCCGGCAGGCGTTCAGAACAAAGGGCAGCAGGCATATAATATACAGCGAGAACTTCATATAATTGACCTTAGACGGCCACGGGACTCTTGTCAATGAAGCGCCGTAATGCCTCAAAAAGAATTTGGGTACGGAAGATTCGGCGCCGCAAGCGCTTTTTGGCGGGGGCATTACCGCGCTGTCAACACGTTAAGGATACCGTATCCCGCAGGAAACAAGTTGTGTTTCTCGCAGTAACCGGTAAGGATAAGGCTGAAGGCGCCGTCGCCGGTAACGTTACAGGCTGTGCCGAAACTGTCCTGGAGCGCGAAGATTGTGAGCATGAGGGCGGTGCCGCGAAAAACCACGGAGGACACGGAGTTACCCAGGGTTTTTATTATAGAATTGAGGCTGTTCCAAAACCGTGCGCGTTTAGCGCACAGTCAATTAGTTTTGGAACAGGCTCAATTCTCAATATTTTCCGTAAAACTCCGTATTACCCCGTGGTTATATTCCTGCCTGCATCACTGTGACAGACGCTCTGCGGCCGCCGGAGGATGGGGTATCGTTTTGCCCAGGACCTCAGTGACAAACCGGTACATAACGATGCTGTACTCGGGGACGCCCTCAAAGTTCTTTACAGCAAACTCATTCATCTTGTTGACGTTTTCAATGTCGAAATGCACCATCTGGCGGAACTGCTGGTAAAATTTATACTGATGGTTAAGCTTTTCGCTCACTATCGTGTGGAACCTGGCAAATGCAGCTTCGGAATCGTCGCCTGTGGCAAAGATGTCATCCAGCACAGCGGCGGCGATCTTGCCCGACATCATGCCTGCGGGGATGCCGTAGAAGTGGGCGCACTCCGCCTGGGAGCATGCGTCGCCGATCAACAACGCGCCTTGGACGTAGTTTTTCTGCACCTCGGTACAGCCCAACAGCCGCCAGCCTTTCAGTTCGTCGGCCAGCTTTGCCCCCTTGAAAAACCTCTGCCCATTCTTGGAGTGGTTTACAAACCAGTTGAATACCTCTTCCAGCGACATCTCCAACGCCTCAATGGTCTCTATCGGAATTACAAGCCCCAGAGTGCCACAACCGGGCTTGTCGTGGGCGGATATCCAGCCAAAGGACATACTTTTGCGTGCCTTGTGGTAATTGGGTATACCCTCGGGTAAGTAAAACTGCAATACCGTGCCGGGCTTCAATTCGGGCGGCAGGTTCGTGAAGTAGCCCCTTGCCGCAAACATGGACAGGGACGGATCTTCATTGAATATGCCCAAGCGGCGGGCCAGCATGGAGTGGGAGCCGTTTGCGATGATGACAGCATCCGCCTCCATTTCAATCGGCTGGTTGCGCAGATACCCGCGTATGCCCGATACCTTGCCCCTGTGTATGACAAGATCGGTCACGTCGAAATTGTCCAGAAACTCTGCGCCGCCCCTTACGGCCGCGCGGCGGACCACATCATCCCCAATGCGTCTCTGGATGATAAACATGCCGTCGCCGTCCCCATGCGATCCCAGGCTAAACGTGACCACCTGCTCATTGGGGCTCGCAAGGATAAATTCGTTCGCGCCGCTGACGGTGTTGAGGGATTTCATCTCCTCATATATGCCCATGTCCTGGAAAAATGGCTTTAATGAAGGCAGCCACCCATCCCCGCACACTTTATCACGCGGCCAAGGTTCCTTATCCACCAACAACACATCCAGACCGCGCTTGGCGCAGTAGAAAGCAGCGCTTGATCCGGACGGACCGGCGCCGACCACTATGACTTGTCTTTTCATTGCACACTCTCCTTCTGTGGTTTTGCAACCATGGTTATGACGTTGCCCATTGGGCATAGCCTGGCACACAGTCCGCAGCCTAAACATTCTTCGATATCCACTACTTCGTAGCCGCAGCCCAGACAGCAGTCGGATTCGCGGAAAGCCTCTTCATCGGTGAATACACCTTCGACGCCGGCAAAGTTTTTGATGCGCTCAAAAGCCGGCGCCATCGGCGTTTCAGGTCGCATGATCTTGCGAAAATTGTAAGGAAACAGTTTTTCTTCCACGGGGGCTGCTACGAGGCGATCTGCCTGTTCGGCTGCCGGATCGCGCAACGCACGCCCGCGTAGGGCCGCGTCCACGGCAAAGGCCGTATGGCGGCCCGAAGCCATCGCGTCCACGACGGAGCATTTGCCGGAAGTAATGTCGCCGGCGAAGAACACACCCTCTTCCCTTACGGTGTCCCAGAATTCGTCGTGTCCCTGGCCTATTGCTTCAACCACCCAGTCCGCCGCAATCTCAATCGTATCGTGCTCGTCCGAGACGAAATTGATCTTGCCGCTTGCGTCTTTCGTGAATTCTGTCACTTTGGAAAATTTGACCGCTTTCAATGTGGGATACAGATCGGTCTCAAACTCGATCGGGCAATACCCTTCGATGATCTCCACGCCTTCTTCGATGGCTTCTGCCTTTTCCCAGGGATGCGCCGGTAACGCATCGCCGCTCTCCAGGGAGACTACCGTCACCTTGCTTGCGCCCGCGCGCACAGCCGTGCGAGCCACATCCATGGCCACACTGCCGCCGCCGATGATTACCGCCTTGCCGCCGTCAAATTTGAACAACTGGCCCAGATGCCTACGGAGCTTTTGTTTGTTGTTCACATGCTCCATGAAATTCATCGCGGTCATGACACCAGCGTTGCGCCATCCCTCAATAAAAAGTTCCTTGCTGTTAGGAGACCCTGCCGCCACGATGACGGCGTCGTATTCGTTGCCGAGATCTTCGGCGCCGTATTTGTTCAGCCTCTGGTTCAGCTTGATGTGGAGCCCGGCTTTGACCAATTTTGCGATCTCGGCCCGGACGGCCTCGCGGTCAAGACGGAATTCCGGTATGGCCCGCACGAGCATGCCGCCCGCTTCCTCGTTCGCCTCAAAGATTGTCACATCGTAACCTGCCTGCGCCAGATAATGCCCCGCGGTCAAACCGGCCGGCCCTGCGCCGATAATAGCTATTTTCTCCTCCCACAAACGCACGTACTTTTTTGGCGTATAATTTACCTTTTCGCTCAGGTAGCGTTTGATCTCACGGATCTTGATGGGCTCGTCCACCAAAATCCCGCGTTTGCATCCAAGCTCGCACGGATGATGGCACACACGGGCACACACGCTGAGCAGTGGGTTCTTTCCCCAAATCAACTCATACGCTTCTTCGTACTTTCCCGCCTTTGTGAGCCCGAGGTATCCTTGCGGGCTGATACCCAGCGGGCATTCGGTTGTACAGGATGTCTCGGTGGGCAGGGACTTCATCTTGCCCACAGAAATACCCGGCATCTCGGTGCAGGTGGGACAGACGTGACAGATGGCACGCTGGTTTTCCTTGATTGCTTGTGCCGGGCAAATTTCGCGGCAGGTACCGCAGTTGACACATCGCTCCGGGTTGATTGCCGCCACGGTTTCTTTGACAGACACAATCTTGCTCTTCAGTGTTTTCCCAAGAATTCTTTCCGGAACCTTATGAAGCCTTGCTGCTGCACCGCCGCCGGAAACCAACTTACCCTCCAGTTCGCTTGCAGAAGCTTCAACAACAACGCTTGCTCCTCCTGTTGACATGGCAATACCTCTCAATTTATTTTTAGGGCGCGCTAAAAAACATCACGCTTTTCAGCGTGTCCCTAGGTGATACTGCAATCAGTATATATCAGTTTAAAAAAGGCATAGAAACAAAAAGGCTATCTGTAATGCGGTTTGTTACAAATAGCCTTGATTGTATTATTTTAGTTCGCTCAGAACAAATGATTATCCCGCACATCTCTCAGGGATTCTGTTAACATTAACGCAAGATCCTCCGCAATCTCCTTTATAGGGATTTTCATTTCATGCCTGATCCAAAACAAGACGACAGCCGCTATCCCGGCGCAGCCATAGCACCGGAAAATCTTTGGGTGAACCTTTCGCCGGTTGCCATATACGGGATGAGCATACTTGCTGATGTTTTCATCGGTAAGTCCGACAAGATACGCCTTTTCCAGACAGCGCCGCAGCAATTGCCCGCTGTCGATTGAATAGATGGTATTGTAAAATTCCTTGTTTTCCAGGAAATAGGAAAAAAAAGATTCCGCCGAAATATTGCCTTTCTTTATCTTAAAATAGGGAAAGCATTGCTTCATGAAGTCCCGCTCGCAAATCCATTGCACCAGCATCTCTTTGTTATCAAAATGGTAATAAAACGCATTGCGGCTGATCTGTGCGTTGTCACAAATCATCTGGACACTGATCTTTGGGTAAGGATTGGTTTTTAACAGTCTGATGAAACTGTCGGCAATCGCATCAGTTTTCATAACCCTCAGCCGTTTATGGTATTATTTATTCTGCCTTGCTGCCACTCTTAGGGTATCATTTTTTGCAATCCCCCGCAATCCTGGAATTAGTGTATATTTCGAATAAACACACGGAAATTCGTATTTCCTTATAGAGTTCAGTATCATTCCTTTATCCCCCTCCGATAGATTTACTAAGAAATAAGTTTTTAATTTCTCATGTCATTACAAACCCCGGCAGTCTTACGCGGTTGTTCATGGTTCATATTCTTCCTCTGGGCAGCACGGCGCATCACGAACTGTGTATTTTCCGTATCCGGCGCCGTTTCCGCGATGCTTAATCCGGCAGGGCCAGGGCCAGCACTTCCTCAAAACGCTCCACCGGGTGGAACTCAATGCCCTTTTTCACATAATCAGGGATGTCGTCAAGGTCCCGGCCGTTCTGCTTGGGCATGATGATGTGCCGGGCCTTGTTCCGCTGGGCGGCGATGGTCTTTTCCTTGAGACCGCCTATGGGCAGGACCTGGCCGGTGAGGGAAAGCTCTCCGGTCATTACGAGTTTGTCGGTGATAATTTTTTCCCGCAGCAGGGAAAGCAGGGCCGTGGCCATGGTTATCCCCGCCGAAGGGCCGTCCTTGGGAGTGGCGCCTTCGGGGATATGCAGGTGGATGTGGTTCAGGTCAAACCAGTCCTGGGCCACGTGGTAACGCTCAACCGCCAGCTTGCGGGCAACGGTCATGGCAATGGCGGCGCTTTCCTTCATGGTGTCGCCCATTTTACCGGTAAGGGTCAATCCCTCTTTGCCGGGCAGCGACGTAGCCTCAATTACCAGGGTGTCGCCCCCCATGCTCGTCCAGGCAAGGCCCACCGACATGCCGGGCCGGTCGGCCCTTTTGATGTCCCCTTCGGGAAAAATGGGCTTGCCCAGGTGCTTCTCGATGAGTTTTTTGTCGATGGTAAACTGCATCAGCGGCTGCTTCGCCGCCGGCTTCGCAGCTGGGGGCGCAGCCTGCGCGGCGGCCTCCTTCGCGGCCGGGACCGCCGGCTTTGCAGGCGGCAACGCCGCGGCCGTTGCGGACGCCGGCGCTTCCTCGCTTTCCACAATTTGTTTCGCCAGCTTGCGGTGAATCTTGTCGAGGTTTTTCTCAAAGTTGCGCACGCCGGCCTCCCGGGCGTACGCGCCGGCAATGTGAAGCAGGCTGTCCTTCGTGTACTTCACCTGGTTTTTTTTCAGGCCGTTTTTCTCAAGGCTCTTGGGTACGAGATACCGGCGGGCGATTTCAAGCTTTTCGGCGTCGATGTAACCGGGGAGTTGGATAATCTCCATCCGGTCCAGAAGCGGCGGCGGGATGGTATCAAGGGTGTTGGCGGTAACGATAAAGAAAACGTGGGAAATATCAAAGGGCAAGTCCAGGTAGTGATCCCTGAAGGCGAAATTCTGCTCCGGATCAAGGACTTCAAGAAGGGCGCTTGCCGGGTCGCCCTGAAAGCTCGCTCCCATTTTGTCAATCTCGTCGATCATGAAAACCGGGTCCCTGGCTTTGACGACCTTGAGGCCCTGGATGATTTTGCCGGGCATTGCGCCGATGTAGGTGCGGCGGTGGCCCTTGATCTCCGCCTCGTCCCTCATGCCGCCCACGGAGAAGCGGAAAAACTGCTTGCCCATGGCGCGGGCGATGGACTTGCCCACCGAAGTTTTCCCCACACCGGGAGGGCCCACGAGGCAGATAATTGAGCCTTTGGTGTCTTTCCGCAGTTTGCGTACCGCAAGATATTCCATGATCCGGCCCTTCACGTCTTTCAGGCCGTAGTGTTCGGATTCCAGAATCGCCTGCGCGTTTTTTAAGTCAAAGACCTCAGGCTCGGGGTCTTTCCACGGAAGGCCGGCGATCATGTCAAGGTAATTGCGCGTAACAATGAATTCGGCGGAATTGGGTTCCATCAGGTTGAACTTTTCAAGCTCCTGCTCAACACTCTCCTTGATCTCGCCTTCGAACTTAAACGATTCCATTTTTTCCTTGAAACGCTGGTAATCGGAGCTTTTGGCGTCGGTGGTCATGCCAAGCTCACCCTTGATCGCCTTGAGCTCTTCTTTCAAAAAATAATCCCGCTGGGATTTTTCGATTTTCTCGTTGATTTCTTTCTGAATCTTCTTTTGTATGCGCAGCAGTTCCTGTTCTTTTTTAATAAACACCAGCACCTGTTCCATGCGCTTGCGCACATTGAGTATTTCCAGAATTTTCTGCTGCTCCGCCTTGTCGATGTTGAGGATGCTGGCGATAAAGTCGGCGATTTTGCCGGGATGATCGATGTTGATCATGTTGAGCCGCATTTCCTCGGAAAAGAGGGGGTTGTTCTCGGAGATCTGTTTCATCTCGGAAATGAGCGCGCGGGTCAGGGCCTTCACCTCGCTCGTTTCGTCTTCCTCTTCCTCAAGGTACTCCACGGCGGCCACAATGGGGTTGACGGGGTGCAGGGTTTTTTTGACCCTGAAACGCTTGAGCGTGGAGATAAAAATATTCACCCCGCCGTCGGGCAGGTTGATTTTTTTGACGATCTTGGCCACGGTCCCCACCTTGTACAGGTCGCCGATGGCCGGGGTATCGGTCTCGTTGAGCAGCATCACCAGCCCCACGAGGGCGTCTCCGGCAACGGCGTCGTCGACCACCTTCACGTCAACGGGATTTCCGATCATAATGGGGGTGAAAATCCCCGGAAAAATCGGCCGGCCCATCAGAGCCACCAGGGGCAGTTTGTTGGGTAAAATCTGATCTATGGGCACGATGCTTTGGTCTGACATTGAGTACCGCCTTTGGTTTTAATGATTGGGGAAACGCGCCGCCTTCAGCGCAAGCGCCTCAAACCGCGAACACGAAGTTTCCCTCCTTAAATATCGCAAAAAAACCGGGGAAAGGCAAGGAATTTTCACCCTCTTGCGCAGAGGCGGAAATTACGGTATTTTGTTAAAGGTTTTATCAACTTTTTGGAGGAATCAATTGAAAAGAATCACTATCGTTCTCCTTTGCGCGCTGATGACGGCGGGTACGGCGTTCGCCGGCGGCAAAAAGGACGCTTCCGCCGGAAGCGCCGCGGCCGGAGGGGATAATTCCCTGCAAAGCATCCTGAACAAGAAAAAGTTCATCCTGGGTCTGGACGATTCGTTCCCGCCCATGGGCTTTCGCAACGAAAACAACGAGATCGTCGGCTACGACGTGGACCTGGCCAAAGAAGTGACCCGGCGGATGGGAGTTGAGCTGGCGCTGCAGCCCATTGACTGGAACGCCAAGGAACAGGAACTCAACACCGGGCAGATTGACTGTATCTGGAACGGTTTTACCATCACCGAGGAGCGGAAACAGAATCTGCTGTACACCCCGCCTTACCTGAAAAACGCCCAGGTAATCGTGGTGAAAGAGAGTTCGCCGGTGCGGACCATGCGGGATCTCGCGGGAAAAACAGCGGGAACGCAGGCCGGTTCCAGCTCCGTGGACGCCATTGACGACGCTCCGGAATTCAAGAGCAGCCTGAAAGAAGTGATCGAGTACAAGGACTTTCTCACCGCGCTCATGGACCTTGACGTGGGCGGCATTGACGCGGTCGTCATCGACCTGGTAGTCGCCAACGACAACATCAACCGCTCGGGAAAGCCCTTCCGCATCCTGAATGACCGGCTGGGCGAAGAGGAGTTTGGCATCGGCTTCCGCAAAGGCGACCGGGCCCTGATGGAAAAGGTCTGGGCGACACTGCTGGAAATGGCCAAAGACGGAACGGTGGCTCAAATCACCGCCAAATGGATGGGCGCCGACATCTCCGTTATTCCCAGGTAAGTCAACGCAATGACGCGTCTGATAGGCATAATGCTCACCGGGGCGGGGACATCCCTGCAGGTATTCTTTCTTACCCTGCTGTTCTCCCTGCCCCTCGCGTTGCCTGTCGCCTTTGGGCGGATGTCGCGTAATCCGGTGATCAACGTCCTGGTCAAGTTCTATCTGCTGATTATACGCGGCACGCCCCTTATCCTGCAGCTTATCTTTATCTACTTCGCGCCCAAGTACCTGCTCGCGTTTTTGCAAAGCGGTTTGTCCGGCCTGGTTACATCGCCGGGGTTCTGGAACGCGCTTGCCTTCATCCTTTCCTACAACCGCTTTACCGCGGTGATCATCGCCTTTTCCCTCAATTACGCCGCCTACTTTGCGGAAATCTACCGGGGGGGCATCGAGTCCATTCCCGGAGGGCAGTACGAGGCGGCCAAGGTGCTGGGCTTTACCGGCGCGCAGACATTCGGCAGGATCATCCTGCCGCAGGTGATCAAGCGCATACTGCCCGCCACCGGCAACGAGGTCATCACCCTGGTAAAGGACACGGCGCTGGCCCAGGTCATCGGCGTGGCGGAACTGTTCCATGCCGCACAGAACGCCGCGGCGCGGGAGTTTTCCACCACGCCGATTTTTATGGCGGGCCTGTTCTATCTGGTCATGAACTGGGCGGTTACCGTGGCGTTTGCCCGCTGTGAGCAAAAGTTATCCTATTATGCGTAAAGCGTCTGTTATGCGCGAACCATCCGGGCGGGACGCGCCCATGGAAATAATCAAGGTCGAAGGGATTGCAAAGTCCTTCGACAAACTGGAAGTCCTCAAAAATATTTCGTTCTCGGTTAATCAGGGCGAAGTGATCGCGATCATCGGGCCTTCAGGTTCGGGAAAGTCCACCCTGCTCCGCTGCATCACCCACCTGGAACTGGTGGACGGCGGCAGCATCACCCTTACCGGCAGACAGATGGTGCAAGACGGCCGTTACGCGCCGGCCGAGGCCCTACGGGAAATCTGCCTCAAAGTGGGGCTGGTGTTCCAGAACTTTAATCTCTTTCCCCACTTTTCCGCGGAGCGGAACATCACCGAGGCCCAGGTCCGCGTGCTCCGCAGAACAAAGGAAGCGGCCGCCGGCCGGGCGGCGGCGCTGCTTGAAAAAATGGGCCTTTCCGACAAGGCAAAGGCCTACCCCTTTGAGCTTTCAGGCGGCCAGCAGCAGCGGGTGTCCATCGCCAGAGCGCTTGCCCTTGACCCGGAGGTGCTTTTTTTTGACGAGCCGACCAGCGCCCTTGATCCTGAACTGACCGGGGATATTCTTAAAGTCATCCGCAACCTGGCCTCTGAAAAAATGACCATGGTCATTGTGACCCACGAAATTCCCTTTGCCCGCGAAGTGGCCGACCGGGTGCTCTTTATGGACGGCGGCGCTTTTATTGAGGAGGGTCCGCCCGCGGAACTTATCGACAATCCCCGCCTGGAACGCACCCGCTCTTTCCTCGCCCGCCTTTCCCGCTTTCAGGAAGCCTGATCCCGCCCAGTAACCGCACGGCGAAGCCGTGTAGCTGAGCAATGCGGCATGGCGTAGGCCCCGTGACCGCCCCTGTATACCGCAGACCGCGCGACGGCTTTAGCCGGAGCGGTGGCCGCCGCTCAGCGCAGGGGCGCCAGGCGCGGTTTCTCCCTCATTCTTCTTCCCGCCCCCCCGCAACGCGGATACCGAAATACCCCTTCCCCTCCGCGCGAAAAAGCGGTATACTCGTGCTGATATATTGACGAGCGTGAAGGCGGTACCATGAGCGATGTTCCTTTATTGCGGCTGGAAGGCGTCACCAAAGACTTCTACGGCGCGACCGTTCTTTCGGGGGTGCATTTTTCCCTGAACCGGGGTGAGATCCTGGGCCTGGTCGGGGAAAACGGCGCGGGTAAAACTACCCTGATGCACATTCTCTTTGGGATGTCGGATATTATCGAAACCGGCGGGTACGGCGGCGGCATCTATATCGACGGCAGGCCGGTTTCCTTCAAGTCGCCGTTTGAGGCCCTGGACGCCGGCATCGGCATGGTACACCAGGAATTTTCACTGATACCCGGCTTTACCGCCTGCGAAAACATCATGCTGAACCGCGAGCCGGCCGCCTACAACCCGGCGGTGGAGCTGTTCGGCGAGCGGCTTGCCACTTTGAAGCGTAAACAGATGCGGGAACATTCGGCGGGCGCCATCGCCAAGCTGGGGGTGGACATTTCCGCGGACACGCTGGTAAGCGAAATGCCCGTGGCCCACAAGCAGTTCACCGAAATTGCCCGCGAGATCAGCCGCGAACAGGTGAAGATACTGGTGCTGGACGAGCCGACGGCGGTGCTTGCCGAAAGCGAGGCGGAGATTCTCCTTTCCGGCCTAAAGCGTCTCTCTGCGGAGGGCATCGCGATCATTTTCATTTCCCACCGTTTGCACGAAGTTACGCAAATTGCCGACCGGGTGCTGGTGCTGCGGGACGGCCAGGTTATCCGCGACGTGCCGAACAAAAATGTTTCGGTGCCGGACATCACCACGTGGATGGTGGGGCGGGATGTTTCGGACCGTTCAACCGCGGCGGAAGAGCGCGTATTCGGGGAAGAAGCCTTCAGGGTGGAAAACCTCTGGGTGGACATGCCCGGCGAGACGGTGCGGGACGTTTCCTTTACGGTGCGGAAGGGGGAAATCCTGGGCATAGGCGGCCTTGCGGGGCAGGGCAAGCTGGGGATTCCCAACGGCATTATGGGGCTGTTTGCCGCCGGGGGACGGGCCTGGATAGACGGCGAAAGCCTCGCGCTGGGCGACCCGCGAAAAATACTGGACGCCGGCGCGGCCTTTGTCTCCGAAGACCGCCGCGGGGTGGGCCTGCTCCTGGACGAAAGCCTTGAGTGGAACATCGCCTTCGGGGTAATGCAGGTCAAAGGGCAGTACCTCCGAAAGTTCCTCGGCGGCCTTTTCAGCCTGCGTGACGAGAAAGCCATGCAGCGCCTTGCCGCGGAATACATCGCCAAACTGGAAATCAAGTGTACCGGCAGCCGCCAGCCGGCCAAGGAACTTTCCGGCGGGAACCAGCAGAAGGTCTGCCTCTCCAAAGCGTTTGCCCTGGAGCCGAAACTGCTGTTTGTTTCGGAGCCGACCAGG
The DNA here is from genome assembly GCA_031270205.1 of Treponema sp. GTDB lineage: Bacteria > Spirochaetota > Spirochaetia > Treponematales > Breznakiellaceae > WQXQ01. Next base: position 2,797 of record JAISYA010000105.1, on the reverse strand, counting down.
GGCATCGACGTGGGGGCCAAAAAAATCGTGCTGGACACCCTGCGCTTCTACAACCGCAACAAGGGAACCACCATCGTGATGATCTCCAGCGAACTGGAGGAGCTGCGCTCAATCTGCGACCGTATCGCCATTGTGGACGAAGGAAAGATCGCGGGGATTCTAAGGCCGGAGGCTCCCGCCGCCGAATTCGGCTTACTTATGTCGGGGGAAAAAATAGCATGAGCAGTGTACACAAAGCGGTTCCGGAAAGCCGCAGCGCCGGCGAGCGCATTCAGGACTTTATCGCCGACTTCGGCTGGCCCCGCCTGATTATCTTTTTCTTTGTAGCGGCCCTGTTTATCACCGCCCCCTTTGTGGGGGTAAAGGCGGACAGTTCCATTAAAGACGTGCTGGTCCGCTTCGGGCAAAACGGGGTGATGGTGCTGGCCATGGTGCCGATGATGCAGTCAGGCTCCGGCCTTAACTTCGGCCTGCCCGTGGGGATTGTCGCCGGCCTGCTCGGTTCAACCATTTCCATGCAGTGCGAGTTTACCGGCGCTTTGGGCTTCTGCATGGCGCTTTTGTTCTGCCTGCCGTTCGCCCTGGTCTTCGGCTGGCTGTACGGCCTGCTGCTCAACAAGGTCAAAGGCGAGGAAATGACTATCGCCATGTACGTCGGCTTTTCCATCGTTACCTTCATGGCGATCATGTGGCTTTTGCTTCCCTTTACCAACCCGACGATGGTCTGGGGCTACACCGGCAAGGGCTTACGGACCACCATCACCCTGGACGGCTACTGGTCGCGGATACTCAACAATTTTCTGGTGGTGAAAATCGGGCCGTTCTTTGAATTCCCCACCGGGGCGATTCTGTTCTTCGCCCTGATGGCCGTGATTATGTGGCTCTTTATGCGCAGCCGTACCGGCACCGCCCTTACCGCCGTCGGATCCAACCCCGACTTTGCCAGGGCCAGCGGCGTCTCGGTAAACCGGCACCGGATCATCGGGGTTATCATCTCTTCGATTTACGGCGCAATCGGCATCCTCACCTATCAGCAGGGCTTCGGCTTTATCCAGCTCTACCAGGCCCCGCTGTACATGGCCTTTCCGGCGGTGGCGGCGGTACTCCTCGGCGGCGCTTCGGTGAACAAGGCCAGCATCCTCAACGTGGTGGTGGGGACATTCCTCTTTCAGAGCATCCTCACCATGACTCCTTCGGTCATCAACAATATTCTCCAGACCGATATGTCGGAGGTGATCAGAATCCTCATATCAAACGGAATGATCATCTACGCCCTGACCCGGAAAACAAAGGTTAAAAAATGAAAGCAACAAACGCAAGACCGGGTTTCTGCAAAGCAAGTACCCTTGCGGATAACGCCGTAGTGCTGATCTTTGTGGTCATCACCCTGGCGGCAATTCCCGTTTCAAACCTTCCCCTTTCGTCGATCATTCAGGAAATATTTACCCGTATCGGGCGGAACTGTTTCCTCGTATTCAGCCTGCTGCTGCCGATTATGGCCGGCATGGGGATCAACTTCGGCATGGTTCTGGGGGCAATGGCCGGGCAGATCGGCCTGATTTTTACCGTGGACTGGAACATCGTCGGCGTGCCGGGCCTGCTTTTCGCCAGTCTCATCGCCGTGCCCATAGCGGCCTGCCTGGGCGCTCTTGCCGGACATATCCTCAACCGCGCCCGCGGGCGGGAAATGGTTACCGGCTACGTGCTGGGCTTTTTCATGGACGGCTTTTACCAGTTTATCGTGCTGTACCTTATGGGCCAGCCCGTGATCTGGAACGCGAAGAGCCTCGCCCAGTGGACGGCGCTGATCCCGATCCATTCACCGACGATTATTTTAAGCCGGGGCTACGGCATCAGAAACACCCTGAACCTCGACGCGGTGCGTCAGTCCCTTGACCGTTTCATCCCCCTGCGTATCGCCGGCATCAACATCCCCATCGCCAATTATCTGGTTATCGGCCTCTTGTGTCTGTTTATCATCTGGTTCCGCAAAACCAAGCTGGGCCAGGACATGCGCGCTGTGGGGCAGAACCAGGCCGTGGCCCACGCCGCCGGCATCCCGGTTGACCGCACGCGGGTACTCGCCATTGTCATTTCGACAATACTGGCCAGCCTGGGGCAGATTATCTTTTTGCAGAACATGGGAAACATCGCCACGTACAACGCCCATCAGCAGACCGGCTTCTTTGCCGCGGCGGCGATCCTGGTGGGGGGCGCGTCGGTTTCAAAAGCAAGCATTCCCAACGTGTTTGTGGGGACTATACTGCTCCATTTGATGTATATAGTGGTGCCCCGCGCGGGCACAAACCTTTTCGGCGACGCCCAGATCGGCGAATACTTCAGGGACGCTTTCAGCTACGCGATTATTGCCCTGGCGCTGGTTATCCACGCGTGGCGCAAGCGGGCGCACGCCGATGCAGCCCGCAGCGGGCTGCGCGGCGCAGCCGGAGCGGAGGAGAAACAGCCGTGACCATACCAAAACGAAGGTTACTGATCCGCCTGAGCCTGGTTGTTGTCTGGATAGGACTTGGAACGCTGCTTTTTGTGCTGAACCGGGGCCACAGCCTGCTCATTGACAACCGCAACGTGGAGCTTCCCCCCCTGCGCGCGCCGGACTTGATAAGCGTAACGCTCGACCGGGAAAAGCCCCTGGAATTCTTTCGCGGCGACCGCGACATTTTCAACGCCGGCGGCGGCGCCCACCGCATCAGAATCGAGTTCAGTGACGGCGCGCCGCCCTTTGAAAGGCGCTTTACCCTTCCCCTTGGCCCGGATATGTTTCTGCTTTCAATCCCCA